>JAGCKB010000083.1 GCA_017647725.1 Bacteroidaceae bacterium | reverse complement strand
GTGCCTGTGCCTGTACCTGTACCTGTGCCAGTACCTGTACCAGTGCCAGTGCCTGTACCTGTACCGTCAGTACCTGTGCCAGTACCTGTGCCAGTACCTGTGCCAGTGCCTGTACCTGTTCCGCCACCTACAGTAGCCGAAGCGTACAGATATTTACCATTTACATCTTTCAAATAGAAGCCGCCGTCTGCATTCTCGAGTGTGAGTGCATAGTAAACAGCCTCCTCAACATATTTACCGTTAACTGTTGTAGCCTTTGCGGGAAGTGCTGTACCCTCAATAGGAGTAGCAACCTTGCTGTCGGCAACAATCAGATACTCACCTGCATTGGCAACGTCTGCTTTCTTGAAGGGAGCCTTCTCCGAAATGATGTAATCTATTGAAGTAGCCTCACTCATATACTCAATACCGCTGTAAACAATCCAAGCAGCAGCCTTAACTGTGCAGCTTTCACTTACGTTGATATTACCACTGTAAGCTCTTGAAGAAGATGTTGTGGGCTCGCTACCGTCGAGAGTATAGTAAATACGTGACTGCTCGGCAATAGCTGCGCTCTCTGTTGTTGCCTGTGTTATGAATGCCTCGGTGTAAATACCTGCGGGAACAGAGAATACGGGAGCTTTAATACCATTAGCGGGATATACCTTAATGGCTGTAATGTACATAATGCTTGAGTAGTTACCACCGTTTGTACCAATTACAAGCTCGTAAATATTGCCTGCAGCCTGTTTGTCGGCAGCAATCTCGAATGTGTTTGTAGCTGTAGAACCAGTGCAAGCTGTACTTACTGCTGCATCGCCTACAAATACGTTCATATCTGCATTTTTGTAGCTTGATGCACTTGGGTGTCCAACAACCTCAATCTTGCCAACGGGGAATGAGAATGCGGGAAGAACAATCTTAGAACCAGACTTTGCAAGGCGCAGGTAGCCATTCTCATAGTAGAAGTTACCGCCATTCTTTGTGGGGTCGATGTTGATAATGTAGGTGTCGTCGGTAAATGAAACAGCGCTCTTTACACCGTTGAAGCCATCGGTCTCGGCCATAGTGGGAATACCCCAGTTGTTAACTGTGAAGTCGAGAACTGCTGTCTCGGGGATAAGCTCAACCTCGTTTACGCGGAATGCTGATGAGTAGTTGTCGTTCCAGAAAGGAGCGCTTGCACCGTCGTAGTCGCTACCGTCGGCCTTAAGAACCATATAACCATAAGTGTCTACGTTCTTGCCGGTGTCGAAGCCACGCAAGCTGTACCAAGTGAGCAGACCAAGTGTCTGTGCATTGTTGTCGGCTGCAACCTGGTTACCCTTAACCATCTTGGCAAAAGTAAGGCTTGTCATATTGTCTTTCTCCTCCTGCAAACCGCTTGTGTTACCACCGTTTGCAAGCCAGGTAACACCATCATACTTTGAGTGATATACGAGGTATTTACCATCATAGGTCTTAAGTGCGATGGTGCCATCCTCGTTAGCCTCGCTGTAGAATACAGCCGACTTGGGAAGAGCTGCGTTCTTTGCACGTGCTACCATCTCAATGTCATAGTCCTCGGCATTGTAGTTGAGATAGAACTCCTTGCCGGCTTTTGTTACCATTGTAAGAGTATATGTCTTACCTGCAACGGGAAGAACAACGTCGGTAGATGCACAGTAAGCCTCAATAGCTGCTGAAAGTGCTGCCTCTGACTCGGCTACGGGATAAGCCTCGGCTGCCTCAATAGCAGCTGTAAGCTCGGCGCGAGGAGCCTCTGTGGGATAACCAACACCCTCGAGTGCAAGGATTGATTTTGCCTCGTCGATAAGAGCGAGTGTGCTCTCCTCGGCTATTACAGCAGCGATAGCCTTTGTAAGTTTCTCGATATAAGCATTATAGGTCTCAATGTTAGCACCCTCGACATTGGCTACTGCCTCGCATACAGCATTGAGGTTAAGATACTCATTGAGTTTATTGGCATAGTCGTCGGAAATTGAAACATTTGCACTTGATACACCAAACTCGGCCATATGGAAGTAGTTATGCTCATTGCCCTGTGCTACGCGGTCGTTTGTGGTCTTTGTAACCATAAAACGCAGGTAGCGATACTCGGCATAGCCAAAGATAACATTTGATTTGTAGCTCTCGTTTGAGCGTGCTGTAAGACCTGTTACCTCTGCTATTTGGTCGAAATACTCCTTGTCGTTACTTCCCTCGATAAGAATGTTAACAGGATAGTCGTTTGCTGCACCTACACGTGTGTGGTAGTTGAAGATGAAATCCTTGATTGAAGCACCCTCGCCAAGGTCGACAAGCAGATAGTGGTCGAGACCATCAGATGATACTCCATTATCGTGCCAGCTCGAGTGGAAGAAGTTATTCTTGTCGCCTACAATTCCGTCTATAAGATGAGCGATGCTGCCCTCGGCCTTGTCGGGAGCATTAGACCATAGATAGCCTGCTGCTGCCTCGTCTGTAGTCTGCAAAGCAACGGGTGTTGCCTCTACCGAGAGACCCGAACCGAGAAGCAATGTAAATGCCTCGGCAAATTTTGCCTCGTAAGCAGCTTTTGCATTCTCAAGGGCTACTTTCTCGGCATCGGGGTCAACAGCCACGAATACCCAAGTAGTACCCTTCCAGTCGTTTGCTGTGGGATGCCAAGCACCTACACCTGTGTTGTAGTTGTTTGCATCGATACAGCTAGCGCTGCTGATGGGGTTAGTAGATGAGATAGAAAGTCCCTCCTCGTTTACTCCGTTGGGAAGGATGTACCATACAGCTGCCTCATCCGACATACTCTTGTTTGCTCCAAGACACTGTGTTGTAGTGTAGTTGTGGAAGTAAACACCGCCATTGTCGTTGGCCTTGGTAAAGTACCAATAGCTTGCATCGCTCTCGGCAATGTGTTGCACTGCTTGGCCATCACCTACAGTGGTAAGGAATCCACCACGGTCGTAGCTACCAATCTTGTAGTACTTGGGAGCGTCGGCTGTAGAGAGCTCAACATTGTAGTTAACCTCAGTGTCGCTCTGTGCCATTGCTGTCATTGCCATTGCAAAAAACAGCGATAAGAAAAGTGTAAACTTTCTCATAAATGTTGAATTTGGTTAATAAAAAATGTTTATAAAAATTAATTAGTTGACAGAGTGTAAACAAATAAGCCGCTTTGTGTTGTTTTTTGTTATTTTTGAACACAAGGCAGTCTATCACAATTAGTTTTATAATGTGCGAATATATGCAAAAGATATTATTTATTATTCTTTTTTAAGCATTTTTTTTACTTTTTTTTGACTCCCGTAATTTTTGCAATCGTAATCTTCTCTTTATTTTATAAAGAAACAGGTTGCCTCTTTTTACTTTTGGGGCAACCTGTTTGCTGTTTGAGTTGAATAAAAACGGGGGGGGTAAGGCTTTGTTCTTCACGAACCCACTATCGCTCGGCAAAATAAACAAGTTTCATTTGCTCTCGCTTAATCGTGGCTTTTTAGGCATCTCCCCATAATAAACTATTTTTGTTTATTTAATATATCTTTTTTTACCGTTGATGATATAAAGTCCGGGAGTTGTAATCATCTCTACTTTACGACCTGTAATGTCAAATATTGCATTTGATACAGTTTGGTTTACAACGGGCAGAATACCTGTCGACTGCGAGCCGTCGACATGGAACATCAGACGCATCTCGGGGATGGGTGTTATCTGGTCTGCTTGTTTTTTAAATGTGCTGTCGGGAATGTGGATATAATATGAACCTTTTTCTACAATTGTATCGGAAAGTTCCAAACGCATTGTCAACCAGCCACTGTACCAGTTTCCCTCTTCGTCGTAGTTGTATGCACGAACATCGCAAACGCTGTCACCTGTAGAGTTCACAACTTTTAGTACATCGTAGCAATCCATGGGGGGATAGTTAAACACAAGCATTATCTTCTCTAACGACGCGAGTGTCGAGCCATTCTCAGGAGTGATTGAGACAATCTTAAAATCCTCAAGGGGAGCAATGTTGAACACCACTTCGTATGCAGGACTGGGGTACGAAACATCCTCTTTTGTCAGAGTGTAATAGCCTTCGGGTATAACAACTTTCCACTGTCCTACGGCCTTAATTGCAGTTGGGGTCTGAAGAAGTGCCATTGAATAGCCTATTGGATAACCATCCATAGTGAGTGCTGCTCCGGTGTTTACTGATACGAGCTGCGCTTTTCCACGACCGCTCATCTCTAATCTGTCGGCATCTGTTGCTACTGTGAAGTATTGAAGTTCGGTGTAGTTTTGATCATTGCTTTCGAGAAGCCAGATAGTGGGTTTAGTTGCTTCATTGCCTTCTTCACCTTCGGTCTGTGCAACTGCTGTTATTGCAAATGCAGCAAATAATGTAAATAATAGTGTAAATTGTTTCATAAGCGTATTTGTTTAATTGTCATTTTAATACTATAATTTCTGTTTTCATTTGCAAAAATATAAAAGTTCTGAAAAATCTACGTCTTTTTTGTAAAATTATTCTTGTAAAAGGCAATTATTAACTTATATAAGAATATTGTGCAAAGGCATATATATATTATAATGAAAAAGATGGACAAAAAATGTCCATCTTTTTCATTATTTTCCTACTCTTTATATGGAATAAAGTATAGGATATTTTTCACATTCTTGTTTTACTTAACAAGAACCTTTTTACCGTTGATGATATAAACGCCCTTAGCAGTTATCTTCTTAACGCGACGGCCGTTTACATCATAGATAACCTGTTCGCCATCCTCGGCACCAACAGCATCGATACCGCTGAGAGTACCATCTACTGTAAATGTGAATTTAGCACCGTTGAACACCTCACCATCTTCGGCTCTCGTAAAGAGGTACTTAGGAATTGCAAGAGTATAAACGCCTGCCTCGTAGATACCGTCGATGAGTTCAAATGTAAGAACATTGCCCTCTATCGAGAAGTGTGCCTCGTGGCTCGAGCCATCCTCGCCTGTCAGTGCATAGGTGTCGACACCGGGAAGCAGGATAGCCGAAGTAATCTCGTGGCTGAATGTTACTGTAATTACAGTAAGGCTCGATACTGTGCTCTCATTTGCAGGCTCAACGCTAACTACTTCGAAGGGCTTAGCAGGTGCCTCGGCAACCTCCAACATAAAGTCAATAATCTGTCCACCGTTGCCCATAAAGTCACCAAATGCGCCATCGTTATCGCCATTGGGGTCTATGTTACTCCAGTCAACCTTCACGCGTACGCGGTAGAGACCTGGCTCTGTGGGAACATTGAACGCAGGGAGTGCAGCTGTGTTGCGGCTGTCTCCTGTCAACATTTCACCTACACTATTCCAACCCATCTCATCTGATACAAGGTTGCCATTGTTGTAGAATGAGTATGATACAAGGTCGCCTGCGGGCTGCCAATCGCTACCCTCGGCAATGCTTGATTCGAAGCCGTTGCCATCAACATCGATATATGCGTATGAGTGCATCCAAGAACCTGTTACGTCAACATCCAATGTTACGGTCTCGCCGGGAGCTGCCTTCATTGTTACAGTTGTTGTGTAGTCGCCGTATGTCATTGCAGGCTCGTTGTTTACAACTAATGTATTTGCCGATTCATTAGCAAATGCCTCGCTGATGAGTGTAACACCATTCAACAGGCGGTCGTTACGTGTCTTTTGCTCATTGAAGTAGGGATCGTAGAGACCTTTAATCTGGAATGTAAGTGTTGCACCCTCGAAGAATGAACCGTCCGATGTCTTATTGATGTAGTTAGCGGGGATTACAAGGCTGTATGTACCTACCTCGGTAATCTCAGTCTCAAGTACAAAATCTACAAGGCTGTAGTCGTTGTACCAGTTGCCCTCGGCATCCTGGAATGTGGGCTCGGCCATACAAACTGTATCGCCTGCTGCATTCAGAACAGGTATCGCAGTGTAAACCTCGCCAATATTATGGCTGAAGTCAATCTTGATACGGCTCAATGATTCAACAACGCCCTGGGCAGGTGTTGTGCTCTCGATTGTGAGAGGCGACATATCTACAAGGCTGTAGTAGTCGTTAATGCCATCGGATGCAATAGCAAGACCGTTGGGGTCGAGCACGAAGTAGCCTGCGGGAATATTGAGCTGGTACATACCCTCGCCCGAAATCTCCTCGGGGAGTGAAAGTACTATTGTTGTCTCGTCATATACTGTTGCATTAAGCTCATAGAACTTGGTATATACGTAGTCGCCAATCTCCTCGTTCCAAGCACTGCTCATAGGATCGTAGAGCATAGGAACGCCTGCCTCCTCGTCAACAGCAAGACCTGCTTCGCAGAAGAAGATGAACTCTTTGAGGCTCGAGAGCATCTCGTAGCTTGTGGGAGAGTAAGACAACTCGGGATATTCACCTGCTACATAGATTGTGGG
Source organism: Bacteroidaceae bacterium (assembly GCA_017647725.1). GTDB lineage: Bacteria > Bacteroidota > Bacteroidia > Bacteroidales > Bacteroidaceae > HGM04593. The sequence continues at coordinate 1,530 of JAGCKB010000083.1, read as the reverse complement.
CATAATTGCGCCCTCTTGTGCTGTGTCGTAAGCACCGTAGCTCGAGTAGTTTGTCGAGTACTGGATGTATTTGTTCATTGCTACGTTTGTAATTGTAGCTGTACCATCCTCGGCAATTGCAATTGACCATACACCGCCCTCGGCAGGTACTTCGTCGCTTACGTTGAAGCTGTTGTATGTTCCCTTCAAATAGAGGTATTTACCGTTGGCATCCTTGATGTAGTAACCACCATCGGCTGCCTCGAGCTCGAATGCATAGTAGAGCATATCCTCAACAAATGCACCCTTAACCTCTACCTCGCGTGCGTTCAGGTAACCATACTGTTTGCCATCCAATGAGAGAGCTGCAAGGTTACCTGCTACAATGAGAATCTGTCCCTCTACAATTTCGTCAACCGATTTTACAGCTGTAAAGGGCTTCATCTCGCTGATTACGTAAGATACCTCTGTTACGGGGCTTACATATACATCCTCACCTACAGTAAGAACGGCGATTACCTTTAATGAGCAGTCATCTACTACATAGTAGCTGCCATACATACGGTTCGACTCGGTTGTGGGCTCCTCACCATTTTCGGTGTAGTAGTATGCGAGTGAGTACTGTGCACCCTCCTCAAGGCCTGCAATCTCGGTTGAGAATGATACGCTCATTCTTGAAGGATATACACCCGATGCAACTGAGGGAACGGGAGCTGCTACTGAGATACCGCCCTCTACTGCCAACTCAACCTTGATGGCTGTTACGTTAAGTGTACCTGTTACGGCAATCTCAAGTTTCTCGGCCTCGCCTGTCCAAGTACCATTGGCAAGTCCCTCGGCTGTCATTGTGGCAACCTTACCGCCTTCAAATGTTACCTTTGTGAGTTTTGCGCCAACAGGTGCCGAAATTGTGATTGTTGAACCGTTATATGTACGAAGCTCGTAAGCCGGGCCCTTCTTTGTCCAGATGCGCACTTTTGTTGTTGCGCTGCCCTTGTTTACATTTACCGATACTCCGTTGTTTGTGAATGTAACATCGTCGAACTCAATTCCGGCCGATACTGTCTCATTGGGAGTTACAGAGGGGTCAAGAGTTGTGGGATTTGCAAAGTCGAACTCGGCTGTTGTGGGCTGTGTAGGCTCGGGCTCGGGTTCGGGCTCGGGAGTTACGCGGCCGGCCTCTACTGCTGCGATAAGAGCTGCAAGAGCCTCGGCAGCAGCGTTCATCTCCTTGATGCTGCTCATAGCCTCGTTTGCCATAATACTCTTATACATTGCGTCAAGAGATACAACGTCGTTAAGAACATTGGCAAAATCATCGGCTACCTTTGCTGTTGCATTAAGAAGTGCAAACTCTGACATATGCCAATATATACGCTCGGCTTTAACAAGGAATCGCAAAGATGTATAATTCTCACTGCCAAAAATTACGGGCGAGTTCCAAGCAACGTTCGGACTTTGAGGCAATCCGCTCTCAATCTTTGTAATTGTTGTGAATTCTGTACCATTTGTGCTACCCTGAACCTCTATAGCATCGGGGAAGTCGTTGCC
>JAGCKB010000082.1 GCA_017647725.1 Bacteroidaceae bacterium | reverse complement strand
TAAGCAGACGCTTAGGGTCTGTTGAAAGGGTAGTCTTACCTGTTCCTGAAAGACCGAAGAAGATAGCTGTGCTTGTGCCCTCCATGTTGGTGTTGGCAGAGCAGTGCATTGAAGCGATGCCACGGAGTGGGTTGTAGTAGTTCATGAGTGAGAAGATACCCTTCTTCATCTCACCACCGTACCATGTGTTCAGGATAACCTGCTCACGTGATGTGAGGTTGAATACAACTGCTGTCTCAGAGTTAAGACCAAGCTCTGCATAGTTGGGAACAGTTGCCTTAGATGCGTTGTAAACAACGAAATCGGGCTCGCCGAATGATGCCAACTCCTCCTCTGTGGGACGGATGAACATATTCTTAACGAAGTGAGCCTGCCAAGCAACCTCCATAATGAAACGTACTTTCAGACGTGTAGCTGCGTTAGCACCGCAGAAAGCGTCAACAACGAAAAGTCTCTTGTTCGAGAGCTCCTTTGTTGCAATATCTTTAAGAACATTCCAAGTCTCGGTTGTAACGGGCTTGTTGTCGTTCTTATACTCCTCAGATGTCCACCATACGGTGTTCTCAGATGTTGCATCCTTAACGATGAACTTGTCTTTGGGTGAACGGCCGGTGTAAACACCTGTCATTACGTTCACTGCACCGAGCTCGGTCTCCTGACCAACCTCAAAACCTTCGAGACCGGCCTTTGTCTCCTCAGCAAAAAGCTGCTCGTAAGAGGGGTTGTAAACTACCTCTGTTGCGCCGGTAATACCATACTTGGTAAGATCTATTGTTGCCATAATTAAATAAAAAATTATTGGTTAATAAATTTCATTTTACTCACAAGGAAAATCTTGATGCAATGCTGAAAGAGTACTCCTTTATCAGTTAATAAAGAATGCCCTTTTGAAGTTGCCGAAGTTTTCCAAATGCAAAGATATATCTTTTTATTTAAACTCTCAAATAATTAAAGAAATTTTTCTTTAATTAGTGTAAAAAGCTAAACTTTAAAAACGGGAATACTCCTCGGTGTTATGCTTAACTCATTCATTGTTAATATTTCAGCCTATTTTTGTTAAAAACTGTGTAATTTATGTTTTTGTTAAAAATGGTAGGTGAAAAGATAAAAAATATACCTGTTTTATGTTGTTTTCAATAAGTTTGCATATATTCGCACAGGTAAAAATGAGTGTAATTATGAAGATTGTAGACCTATCTAAAAATAATACTATTCTAAATAAATTTGTCTCCGAGCTTCGCGATGTGAATGTTCAGGGCGATAGTATGCGTTTCCGCAGGAATGTAGAGCGTATTGGCGAGATCATGGCGTATGAAATAAGCAAGGAGTTGCAGTATGGTGCTTCTACAGTAAAGACTCCTCTTGCCGACTCGGTGCAGAATGTGCCGCTCGATAAGGTTGTGCTGGCAACTATTCTGCGAGCAGGACTGCCATTGCATCAAGGCTTTCATAATATCTTTGATGATGCTGGGAATGCTTTCGTCTCGGCCTATAGAGAGTATACCGACGAGACACACTTCGATGTGAAGATAGAGTATCTTGCTTCTCCTCGTCTCGAAGATAAGACCTTGCTTCTTGTCGATACGATGTTGGCGACAGGCAGCAGTGCCGAACTTAGCTACAGGGCGCTGTGTACAAAAGGTATTCCGTCTAAGGTTATCCTTGCTTCGGTTATTGCCAGCAAATATGCTGTTGAATATGTTGCAGAACATTTCCCCGAGGATGCAATTCTCTATTGTGCTGCAATAGACCCGCAGCTGAACGACCATTATTATATTGTCCCGGGGTTGGGCGATGCGGGCGACCTTTGCTTTGGCGAGAAGGAGTGATTATCCTTAATATATAGATTTCCTTATATATATAATTATGAGGCAGAAAGCGCGCTTTCTGCCTCATATCTTGTTCTATTGGTATTGAAAAGTTATTTTGCCATCTGCTCGGCAACAAACTTCTTCATAGACTCGCCACGAAGGTTACGCTTAACGATTGTACCATCGGGTCCGAAAAGCATAATCTGAGGAATACCCTTTATACCGTAGATGGTTGTTGCATCGTGGTTGTCCGAAGCGTAAAGCTGAGGGTAGTTAATCTTCTCGCTCTCGAGCGCCTTCTTGAACTCTGCCTCCTGGTCCCATACGTTTACACCAAGAACAGTGAACTTGTCGCCACCGAATTTCTTGTGAAGCTCTACGAGGTTAGGAATCTCACCACGGCAGGGGCCGCACCAAGATGCCCAGAAGTCAACAAGGACATATTTGCCCTTACCTACATAATCCGATAGCTTGGCAGGTGTTCCATCGATGTTCTTGCCTGCAAAATCGGTGAACATAGCGCCCTCTTTTGTGGCCTCAAGTGCCTTTAGCGACTCGCGCTGCTCGGTTACCTGCTTGAAATTGTTCGCATATTTTATGTTAGCTGCTGCTGAGTCAAGATCTGCAATGCTGTTGTATTCGCCCGATGTCATTGCAAATACGTATGCACCAAGGATGTTATCTTTGTTCTCTTCAATTGCTGTTGTGTAAAGAGCCATAATCTTCTCCTGCTCGGCTGCGATGACGGCGCGTATTGTGTCGGTGCTTGCACCGGCCTGCATAAGGTTACCGTATGTCTCGCGTAGCTGCATCGACTTTTCAGATACGTTCTTCATAAGTGTAGCCAATTTGTCGTTCAGACCGCCGTTGTCGCTGGGCTGCTCGCCGGGTGTTGCCGGGATGTTTACAACAACGCCATTATCTACCATTACATTGTTACCTGCACGACCCATAAACACTCTCTTGACACAGGGAGCGGCAAGCGCCTCCTGCGAGGTGAATGTATATGCGTTGTTGGTGATTACTGCCGAGTCGCTTGGCTGCTCTTCGGTGTTTACGTCGATAAGATAGATGGTCTTGCCGTTAAGTGTCGAGTCGGCAACTGCACCGTTGATTGTGTAACCTACGGGCTGGTTTGTGCACGATGCCATTGCTGCCAATGCTATCGTTGCAAGTGTAAGTTTCTTTTTCATTGGTTTTAATATCTATGGTTAAAAATTTAATTTATGGGTGCGAATATACTCTAAATAAACCGAATAATGCACTTTTTAATATAATTTAAATAATTTTGATGCGAGATACGTGGCTGTATCTGTGCAATATGTGTGTTATACGGGTTTCTCTTCTAATTCTACGACAATTTTGCCGATATTGCGCCCATATTTTCCTGTCTGCTGAATTACAACCTCTTTTCCCTCTTTGTTCTTGTATCGTACGGGCTCTTCGAAAAGGTCGTGCGAATGTCCGCCAAGGATGATGTCAATTCCGCTTGTTTCAATTGCCAATTGCTGGTCATTTATTGTGCCGGGAATGTTCCATCCAAGATGTGATAGGCAGATGACAATAGTACAGCCCTCTTTCCTCAGTGTGTCGGCTCTCTCCTGTGCTGCCTCTATGGGTGAACGGTATTTAACTCCTTGATAATGTTCTTTCAGTACAAGCCCCTCGAGCTTTGGTGACAGACCGAATATGCCCACTTTTATGCCGCCGCACTCTGTGGTTACAAAGGGGGGAATGACTCCTTCGCAAACGGTGCCTGTAAAATCGAGATTGGCACAGACGATGGGGAAATTTGCTCTTTTTACCAATTGGGCGAGGTTCTCTAATCCAAAATCGAATTCGTGGTTGCCCAATGTTCCTGCGTCGTATCCTAAGGCGTTCATTGCATCTATCTCAAATGCTCCCTTGAATACATTATAATATAGTGAGCCTTGTGAAAAATCACCACAGTCGAGCAGCAGCGTGTTTTTGGCACCGGCGAGCTCTTTTTCGTGTTCTATCAGGGCTGCACGATTTGCGAGTCCACCGCCTCGGTTCTTCTCGGGCTCTATGTGGCTGTGTGTGTCGTTGGTGTGCAGTATGGTTATCTTGTCGGCTGTTTTCTCTTGGCAACCGCACACAAGGAGTGCCATCAATAGAATTGAATATATCTGTTTCATCTTTGTTGCTGTTATTTGTCGGTTGGTTCAATTAGTTTTACTCTCCCGTCTTTGTGTGCTGTTACTCCTTTGGTCTTCTTATGATTTCTTGCAATGTAATCTATCATAAGTTCACGTATGGTGATGGCGTACTCTTTTTTGTTGTATCCCTCGGCGAGTGTCGTAAGTCCGTCGTTGCCTTGTGCAAGGTAGTCGCTGGTGGCTATGCGATACTCTCTTTTTAAATCTTCCTTGTTGTCGGCGGTAATCTCTTTGCCGCCTATTCTCACACGTCCGCATCGGGGGTTGTCGGGGTAGCCTATTATCTCCATACGTGCTCCGCTTATGGGTTCTCCTCCCTCTTTGGCAATCTCGGCAAAGAGACGTAGCATCTGTTCGCCGTTAAGGGTTATAAGAACAAGTCGGTTCTCGAAGGGAAATACATTGTATATGTCGCCAAATGTTATGGCACCCTCGGTAATCTCGCTGCGAAGGCCGCCTTTGTTGGTTACGGCAACATCTATTCTTTGGCGCGTGTGTCTTTGTGCCTGTTCGCGCAGTGCATCGGCGGCAAAATTCATAAGCGAACTTTCGGGTGCCTCTACTGTCATTGTGGTGAGCGCGTGTCCTATTACGGGCGATTTTATGCTGTCGACACTCTTTTCGCCTCTTTTAATTAATTCTATTATATAGGTGGGGATGCTGTCTCGCGATGATACTTCAGTGACTGCTATTGTGCAGCCCTCTATGCTCTTTATGTTATACTCTTTTTGGCAGGCTGTGGCAAACAGCAGCGTTGCGAAGAGAGTCGCAATTACTAACTTGCTCTTTATGAGCTTAATTGTTTTCATAAGACGTATGTTTAGGCTTCAAATTTACATTTTCTTATTAAATGTGTGCTAATTTATAGTGCTAAAATAGCTTTAATGGTTAAAAAAATGCCGAAAAAGAAAAATATCCTTTACTTTTTTAACTCGTTAAGAAAAAAAGAACTATCTTTGCATCCGCTTCCGGCGTAATCGCTGTCAAGGAAGAGTAACTTGATATGTTGCGTAGGAGAAACAACAATTTAAAAAATCGTAAAAATGGATTTAATTAAGGTTGCTAAAGAAGCATTTGGTACAGATGTACAGCGCGAGATGGAGTTTCACCCCGGTGATACTATTACAGTAGCTTACAAAATTATCGAGGGAACAAAGGAGCGTATCCAGATGTACCGCGGTGTTGTTATTAAAATTGCAGGTCACGGAAATGAGAAGCGTTTCACTGTACGCAAGATGTCGGGTACAGTAGGCGTTGAGCGTATCTTCCCCTTGAACTCACCCTCTATCGACAGCATCACAGTTAACAAGCGTGGTCGCGTTCGTCGCGCTAAGCTCTATTATCTTCGTGCCCTCACAGGTAAGAAGGCTCGTATCAAAGAGATTAAGGGCTAATTATTACGCTTGTAGCGTAGAAATAAAAAGGACACCATCACACGAGGGTGTCCTTTTTATTTAATTAAACGGGTTGCACTCTAAACGGTTGTTTTTAATAAGAAGCGCTGCTGCCTCTTTGTCATTTTCGTTTACCAATACCCACACTTCACCACCTAATGTGGCGTATGGCGACGTTACGGCCGATAGGGTGTCGTTCTCTATCATACATTTTATGTGGTTTGTTTGTAGAACTCCCTGTACAATCTCGGCCTGCCATAGATTACCGTTGAAAACTCTTACCAAATGGTTCTGTGCTCTCTTGTCGCTCATATTCACCTCCTTCTTTTCTGTTTAAACAATATTCGCGCCTGGTTGGTTGCGATAAATCGCGAACATAACTGCCCAATATTGCAAATGTATATTTATTTCTCGATTATTGATGTGTTTGCGGTGAATATATGGTTGCTGTAATAAAATATTGCCGAAAATTTTATATTATTCGCCGTTTGTTGTTATCTTTGCGCTAAGGCGCGAACATTAACTGCACTCGCTGTGAAAAGCCAAAGTGAACTTTGTCTATCTCGCTCGTTTGTTGTTATATTTGCGCTAAGGCGAAAATAAATTGCAAAATCAAACTTAAACTGAAATATTATGTTAGACGTAAAAGTATGTCTCGGCGAGGCCGAAGAGATGATGGAACTTGCTATT
>JAGCKB010000081.1 GCA_017647725.1 Bacteroidaceae bacterium | reverse complement strand
TATGGCATTCGGTGTTATGCCGGCTTCGGCTGCCGAGGTTGTTTCTGCAGTGCGTAAGGCGTATCCTAAGACCTTGATTGTAAAGCTTTCGCCAAATGTCACTGATATTACAGAGATTGCACGTGCCGTTGAGGGTGCAGGTGCCGACAGTGTATCGTTGATAAACACTCTTTTAGGTATGGCTATCGATTCGGAAAAACGTCGTCCGATACTTTCGACTATTACCGGTGGTATGAGTGGCCCTGCTGTTAAGCCTATTGCTCTTAGAATGGTGTGGCAGGTTGCTAAGGCTGTGAAAATTCCTGTGGTAGGTATTGGTGGTATTACTACCGGCAAGGATGCAATAGAATTCTTGCTCGCAGGAGCTACTGCTATCGAGGTGGGAACAGCTAACTTTATGAATCCTGCCGTAACAGGCGAGATTGTAGATTATATCCAGGACTATCTTGTTCGTCACAAGATGAATTCAATTGATGAGCTTATTGGTGCTCTCGAGGTGTAATTGAATATAGTATATATTATAAAAAGGTTTACTTTCGTATGAAGGTAAACCTTTTTTATGTATACTGTAAAATGCCTTTATATGTCGTTTACAAATGTATTTACATTTCTATAATCATCTATTAGGCTTGTTAATTTACTTTTGTTTCTGTAAGTAAATTTCATTTATTTCAAAAGATCGGGGCGCAGTCTTTTGGTGCGCTCCATAGACTGCTCAAACTCCCACTGACGTATCTTTGCTTCGTGTCCCGATAGTAGAATTTCGGGCACTTTCCATCCTTTGTACTCGGCAGGGCGCGTGTATACGGGTGGAGCAAGCAGATTGTCCTGAAATGAGTCGGAAAGTGCCGAAGTTTCGTCCGAAATTACACCCGGTATAAGGCGAATGATAGCATCGCATATTACCGATACAGCCAATTCGCCACCCGTTAAAACATAGTCACCTATACTTATCTCTTTAGTAATCAAATGCTCACGTATTCTGTGGTCGATTCCTTTGTAATGACCGCACAAAAATATAAGATTTTGCGCCATTGAGAGGCTGTTTGCCATTGGTTGGTTAAAAACTTCGCCATCGGGAGATGTGTAAATCACTTCATCGTACTCTCTTTCGGCTTTAAGAGCCGATATACAGTTGTCAATGGGTTCAATTTTCATAACAAGTCCTGCGCATCCACCAAATGGATAATCATCAGTGCGTCGGTGTTTGTCATTTGTATAATCTCGTAAATTATGTAAATGAATTTCGGTGTATCCGTGTCGCTGTGAACGACCAAGAATAGAGGTGTTGAAGAAGCTCTCCATCATCTCGGGAAATGTGGTAATAATGTCTACGCGCATAGTATAATTTAATTTTGTAAATTGCTTATTTTGTTATATTATTATATTTTTCAATCGGCCGAATATTCTGCTGCGCGAAGATAGGACTTTTATTTTGAACACCATAAAAAAGGGCAAATAAAAGTTGTTATATCTGATATTCGTTGTATAATAGTCCTGAAATATAAAGCCCTTTTTCAGCACCTTTATTTATCCCCGGAAATAGCGCTTTTGAGCCTATCTCCTCGTAGCAGCCGTTTTACAGGCCAATAAAGCTATTTTTATTTAATTTAATGGTAATAATTCTTAAAATGTTTGTCCGAGTCGCTGTTTTTGTGTAATTTTACATTGTTTTAAGAGGAAAAACACATAAAATAGTTATAAAATAATAAGGTAAATTAAATGATTGACAACGACAGAATTATAAAAGTCAATGTTGAGGAGGAGATGAGCACCGCCTACATCAACTACTCAATGTCGGTTATTGTGCAGCGCGCTTTGCCCGATGTTCGCGATGGACTAAAGCCCGTTCAACGCCGTATTCTATATGGTATGAGAGAGCTTGGAAATACATCCGACAAGCCGCATAAGAAATCGGCTCGTACAGTGGGTGATGTGCTTGGTAAGTATCACCCTCACGGTGACTCATCGGTTTACGGAGCTCTGACACGTATGGCTCAGGATTGGATTATGCGTTATCCGCTTATTGACGGACAGGGTAACTTCGGTTCTATCGACGGTGACTCACCTGCTGCAATGCGTTATACCGAGGCGCGTTTGAAGAAGATTGGCGAGGAGATGGCCGAGGATTTGGAGAAAGAGACAGTAGACTTTGTTCCCAACTATAATGACGAGTTTGTAGAGCCTACAGTACTTCCTACACGTATCCCCAACCTGTTGGTAAATGGTTCATCGGGTATTGCGGTGGGTATGGCTACAAATATTCCTCCTCATAATCTTAGTGAGGTGCTTGATGCAAGTATTGCCTATATCGACAATCCCGAGATTGATACCGATGGCCTTATGCACTATGTAAAGGCCCCCGATTTCCCAACAGGATGCGATATCTTCGGTCTTGCAGGTGTGCGTGAAGCATACGAGACAGGACGTGGTCGTGTAATTATGCGCGCTGTAGCCGAGATTGAAGAGGCTGCTGCACATGAGAAGATTATTGTAACAGCGATACCCTATAATGTAAATAAGGAGGAACTTATTAAGGATATTGCCTCGATGGTGAACGAGAAGAAGATTGAGGGAATATCCAACATCAATGACGAGTCGGACCAGTCGGGAATGCGTATTGTTATAGATGTTAAGCGCGATTCAAATGCAAACGTGATACTTAACAAACTATACAAAATGAGCGCCTTGCAGACATCGTTCAGCGTAAACTGTATTGCACTTGTGCGCGGATGTCCTCGTCTGCTTACACTCAAGGATTGTATTGCCAACTTTGTGGAGCATCGTCACGAAGTTGTAATACGTCGTACACAGTACGATTTGCGCAAAGCGCAGGAGCGTGCTCATATAATTGAGGGACTTATCATAGCATCGGATAATATCGATGAGGTTGTACGTCTTATCAAGGCTGCAAAATCGCCATCAGAGGCAAGATTAGCACTTATCGAGCGTTTCTCGCTTAGCGAGGTTCAGGCAAATGCCATCGTGGAGATGCGTTTGGGACAGCTCACAGGTATCAACCAGGATAAACTGCACGCCGAGTATGATGATTTGCAGCAGAAGATTGCTTACTACAACGAGATACTTTCTAACGAAGAACTTTGCAAGCAGGTTATGAAAGACGAACTTGCCGAGGTAAAGGAAAAGTATGGCGACGAGCGCAAATGTCGCATCGATTATAGTGCATCAGAGGGCTTTAATCCCGAGGATTTCTATGCCGATGACGAGATGGTAATAACCATTTCTCATATGGGATATATCAAGCGTACACCTCTTACCGAGTATCGCAGTCAGTTGCGTGGTGGAGTCGGCTCAAAGGGTAGCGATACACGCGACAGCGACTTTATAGAGTATATCTACACTGCGACAATGCACAACACAATGTTGTTCTTCACACAGCGAGGAAAGTGCTATTGGTTGAAGGTGTATGAGATACCCGAGGGTAACAAGAACTCTAAGGGACGTGCTATACAGAACTTGCTCAATATCGAGTCGGACGATGCTGTAAATGCTTTTGTACGTGTTAAGACTCTTGCCGACAAGAATTTTATCGAGAGCCATAATATAGTATTCTGCACAAAACAGGGTATAATCAAAAAGACAAGCCTTGAGCAGTATTCTCGTCCACGTACAAACGGTATCATAGCAATCAGCATTCGTGAGGATGACCGAGTAATAGGTGTAGCTCTAACCGATGGAAACAGCGACATTATCCTTGCCAACCGCAACGGTAAAGCAGTTCGTTTCAACGAGAATACAGTGCGAGCAATGGGACGTACGGCGACAGGTGTCAAAGGTATGGCGCTTGACGAGAATGACGAGATTGTGGGTATGATTGTATTGCCCAAGGACGAGGCCGACCACAGCATTCTTGTCCTCTCGGAGCAGGGATACGGAAAACGTTCTAACCCCGAGGAGTATCCTATCGTAGGACGCGGCTGTAAGGGTGTAAAGACATTGAACGTAACCGAAAAGACCGGCTCGCTTGTAGCAGTGATGGATGTAAACGATGATAACGACCTTATGATAATAAATAAGTCGGGTATCACAATCCGCACCGGAGTAGATCAGATTCCTGTTCAGGGTCGTGCAACCCAAGGTGTACGCATTATTAACCTGACAAAGAAGAATGATTGCATTGGTTCGGTATGTAAGGTAACACGCGAAGAAGAGGTAGTCGAGAATATCGAAAATATAGAGAACAGCCATCCCGAAAATCAGGTTGTCGATAATGAGAATAGTGAGAACTAATAAATACGATTGACTAATAATTTAAATTTAATGATTATGATGAAGAAATTATTGTTATCAGTAACTTTGATGCTTGCAGTAGCCGTATCATTCGGTCAGGCTTTGTCAAAGGAGGAGTTAAAGAATCAGAAGAGACAGAAAAAAGCTCTTATGGGACTTATTGCCGATGCCGAGAAGTCAATTCTCAATGATCCCGCAGCAGCAATCAATGCACTTAAGCCTGCTATCGAGGGCGATCACAAGGCACTTGTAGCAAATGAGCCTTACCTATGGTATGTACTTGCAAATGCAAAGTTGGCTATCGTTAACCAGGAGAACCTGAAGCATTCCGAGAACAAACCTTATGATGCTAATAAACTATATCGTTACAGCTACGAGATTTTCGAGCATCTTACATTGTGCGACAAGCTCGATAATACTCCCGATGCAAAGGGTAAGGTAAAGCCTCAGTACAGCGAGCAGATAAAGAAGATTCTTTACGAGACACGTAACCAGCTCTTCAACGGTGGTGCACACTTCTACAATGAGGAGGATTTCAACCTTGCTTTCAATCTGTTCGATACATTTATTTCATCGGCCGAGCATCCTCGTCTCGTTGAGTTTAAGCTTAACGACAATGCTCAGCTTGCCGAGATTAACAGAATGGCTGCTTACTACTCATCACTTTGCGGTATGCGTCTCGAGAAGTACGACCTCGTACTTAAGAACATCGACCTTGCTGTGCAGGATTCAGCTAATGCCGAGTCGGCTTACGAGTTCAAGTCACAGGCTTTGGTGAACCTCGGTGATACAACAGCTTGGCTTGCAACACTTAAGGATTGTGCTACTAAGTATCCCGATAATGTTTACTTCTATCAGTCACTTATCCAGTACTATGATAGTAAGAACCAGCAGGATGAGTTGATGAAATTTGCCGATGATATGATTGCACGTGAGCCCAGTAATGCACTCTTTACCTACGTTAAGGGTTATATCCTCCAGCAGAACGAGAAGCTCGAGGAGGCTATCGAGTGGTACAAGAAGGCTCTTGAGGTTGATCCCAACTACGAGAGTGCACTTGGTAACCTTGGACTTTGCTACTTGCAGTTGGCCCAGAAGTTCAGCAACAGCGAGGCATCTATGAATATCAAGGATAAGGCTAAGATGAATAAGGACAAAGAGATTCTGAATGGTTATTATCGCAATGCTCTTCCTCTTTATGAGAAGCTTCGTGAGCTTGCTCCCGACAAGCAGAACCTCTGGTTGAACGGTCTTGCACAGTGCTATTACAACCTGAATATGGATGATAAGCTCTCAGAGATTGAGAAGCTTTTGCCTCAGGACTAATACTGAATAGTTCCATAAAAAAAGTCACCCTTTGGGGTGACTTTTTTTATGGAACTTATTGCTCTATAAGAAGCTGTTTGAATTTAATTTTGGATTTATTTGAGAGTTATTATAGAATAGATTTTCTTTCGCAAATAGCTTAATCGTGATTTTGTACTCGGCCTGGATATTGTTCAAGTGCTTTACCTAATATAAACACAGCACGTTTAAGGTCGGCTTTGTCAAGAGCGTATGCAATGCGCACCTCATTTTTACCATATCCCTCCTCGGAATAGAAACCCGAAGCAGGAGCCATCATAATAGTTTCTCCTTCGTAATTAAACTCAGAGAGGCACCACTCACAGAACTTGTCGCTGTCATCAATAGGCAGACGTGCAACAGTGTAAAAAGCACCCATAGGGATAGGGGAGTAGACACCCGGAAGTTTGTTCAATTCATCTATCAGACAGTTGCGACGCTCAATATATTTCTCATAAGTATTTATTGCATAAGAACGAGGCGCATCCAAAGAGGCTTCGGCGGCAATTTGTCCAAGCAAGGGAGGACTAAGACGAGCCTGACAGAATTTCATAACCGCCTTACGCAGAGTCTGATTCTTTGTGATAAGTGCACCTATTCTTATTCCGCACTCAGAATATCTCTTTGAAACAGAGTCAATTAGAACAACATTTTCCTCAATGCCTTCGAGGTGGCAAGCCGAGATGTAAGGTGAACCGGTGTATATGAATTCTCGATAAACCTCGTCCGAGAATAGGAATAAATCGTGTTTTTTAACAAGGTCGCGTATTCTGTTCATCTCGGTGCGAGTGTAAAGATATCCTGTTGGATTATTGGGATTACAGATGAGAATACCTCGTGTGCGTTCATTGATAAGCTCTTCGAAACGCTCCATTGGTGGCAGTGCGAATGACTCCTCAATTGTTGAGCGTATAGGACGAATTACTGCACCGGCAGAAATTGCAAAAGCCATATAGTTGGCATAGGCCGGCTCGGGTACAATAATCTCGTCACCCGGGTTCAGACACGACATAAATGCAAAAAGAACAGCTTCGGAACCTCCGGTGGTTACTATTATATCATCGGCCTTAAGTTTTATCTGGTATTGGTCGTAGTATCCAACCAATTTCTCACGTAGTGAGAGAAAACCGTCGCTAGGAGAATATTCAAGAATCTTACGGTCGATATTTCTAATTGCCTCGATGGCTACAGCTGGTGACTCAAGGTCGGGCTGACCGATATTCAGATGGTACACGTGGATACCTCGAGCTTTAGCTTCATTTGCAAACGGTGCCAATTTTCTGATTGGTGATGATGGCATCAGGATTGCGCGTTCCGATAGGTTTGGCATATTTGAGTTTTATTAAATTGTTTACGTATTAAGTTTATGTTTTGCAAATTTATTAAATAAATTCATTTATAATGATAATCTGTATTAATAATTTCTCTTTTCAGTGAATTATGTCTCTTTATATGACCTTTATCTATATATTATGTTCCTTTGAGTTTTGAGATGAATGCCCTATTGCCTATTAAAAACACTTTTGAATGATAATGAATATTATGTTTAATAGGATTTCGAAATTTAAATTCCACTTCTATTCTTGACGGGAAATATCATAATCTATGCGAATCGAATTATAAGCTATCCACCAACTTATGTTTAATAGGATTTCAAAATTTAAATTCCACTTCTATTCTTGACGGGAATTATCATAATCTATGCGAATTGAATTATAAGCGAATCTACCAACTTATTCGGAATTTCAGACCCACTTCTGTGGCTAATGGGAATTATTAATTACAGATACTTCAGTTCGGCTACTGCTGCAAGATAATTTTTGAGGTTTCCACTCTTTATAACCTTTTTATAAGGTTTGCGTCCAAGCAGTTCCTCGGCATATTCCCAAAAGGTTCGCATTTTGTTAAGCATCTGAGTATCCCCTTTAAGAATTTTGGAATATTCAGCCATCAGCGTGTCGTGTATCTTCAGCATAAGCGCTATACGTTCTCTGTTATTCCATTCCTTGTTGTCGGCATATTCAACAGCTAATGACGGTGCACCAAGCAGTCCTCGTCCAAGCATTATACCTTTCATATTAGGAAATATATTTTCTATTCGCTTAATATCATCCAATGTTAGAATATCTCCATTATATATAATAGGATTACTGCTTTGTGCATAAACCCTTTTGAATGCATCGTGGTCGACATTGCCTTTGTACTGTTGTACTCCTGTACGAGGATGCACAGTGATGTGCCTAAGTTGCACATTATTAAGGAGCTCTATAATACTATCACACTCATTGGAGTTATCCCATCCCAATCGCATTTTCACCGAGAATGTAATCTCTTTGTTCTCCTTAATACCCTCTATAATCTCGGATACAATATCGGGGTGCGCAAGGATGCCGCATCCTCGTCCGTGTCGGGCCTGCAACGGAAACGGACATCCCATATTAAGGTCTATCTCATTGTATCCTAAACATTTAATTCTACTTACCAAGTAGTCAAATTCCTTACGACTATTAAATATAATCTGTGGTACAACGGGTACTCCGGTGTTGTTTTCGGGTGCAATATCTCGTTGGTCCTTAGAGCGCACTGCTCCAGCCTCGACGCGTACAAAAGGGGTGTAATAGTTCTTTACTCCACCAATAAGTTTGTAGTGAACGCGGCGGTAAACATCATCGGTATATCCTTGCAGAGGAGCGAAAAAAATATCTAACATTTGGTGTCGTTTCTATTAAAAAGAGATAAACTTCTACAAAGGTGCTATATTTTTTTCGTTTTCACCTCTTTTTATTCGTTTTTTTTCTATAAGTTTACAAGTTGAAAATATATTTATATCTCAACGTTTTTAAAACCTTATAAAAATGAAACGTATTTCTTATATCCTTTTGGCTCTGCTTGCGGTAGCGTGTGGCGGAGCAAACAAACAGACAAGTGAGCCCCAGGAGGCTGTAGTAGAGAATAAAGATTCTGTCGTTGTATATGAGCACGATTATCTTGTAAAGGTTGGTGACCTTGCACCAGATTTTACTCTGAATTACACCGATGGTAATGAGTTTACCCTATCGCAGTTGCGCGGTAAGGTGGTTATGTTGCAGTTCACTGCAAGTTGGTGTGGAATTTGCCGTAACGAGATGCCTCATATCGAGAGTGACATTTGGCAGCGTCATAAGGACAACACCGATTTTGTCCTTGTAGGTGTCGACCGCGAAGAGAGCAAAGAGGTTGTCGAGGCATATACAAAGAAGTTGGGTACCACCTACCCTATGCTGCTCGACGATAAAGGCGATGTTTTTGCAAGTTATGCGGTACGAAAGTCAGGAATTACACGTAATGTGCTCATCGACCGCGACGGACGTATTGTAATGCTCACTCGCAGATATGTTGAACCCGAGTTCAAACAGTTGGTTGCGACAATAGACAGTCTGTTGGCAAAGTAATCTATTAACCTCAATAAAAAAAGCATCTTCATGAAGATGCTTTTTTTAGTGGGTATTTTTTATTCAGCGCTTTTGCGGCGGATGCTGCGACGCTTGGGTGCCGGTGTCTCGGGCTGCTCTTGTTTGATACCTGCAAGCTCGGGGTCAATCATAATACGACCGCAGTTCTCGCATACGATAATTTTCTTACGCATACGAATATCCATCTGACGCTGAGGGGGAATCTTGCTGAAGCAACCTGCACAAGCATCACGCTCTACATATACGATACCAAGACCGTTGCGTGAGTTCTTGCGTATGCGCTTGAACGATGTTAGCAGACGCATTTCGATATTCAGCTCAAGGTTACGAGCCTGCTCGCGAAGCTTCTCTTCCTCGGCTTTTGTCTCGGCAACAATCTCGTCAAGCTCTGAGCGTTTGAGGTCGAGGTCTTTCTGACGCTCTTCGAGCTGAGTCTTTGCTCTTTCGAGTTCCTCATTCTTCTGCTTCTCCTCGCGACGAGCATCGTTTATCTTCTTCTCATCGTGCTCGATAACAAGTTTGTTGTACTCAATCTCCTTATTAAGAAGGTCGAACTCGCGGTTGTTGCGCACATTATTCTGGTCTTCGGTGTATTTCTCGATGCTACGCTGCGCCTGCTCCATCTCCTCTTTGAATCCAATAACATTCTCGCGTACCTTTTTAATATCATTTGTAATATTCTCGATACGTGTTCCAAGACCAACAATCTCATCTTCAAGGTCTTTTACCTCGAGGGGGAGTTCGCCGCGAAGAATCTTTATCTTATCAATCTCGGTAAGGATTGTCTGCAACTGATATAAACTCTTCAGTTTCTCTTCTACTGTAAATTCAGAAGGATCTTTCTTTGCCATATTCGTTAATTATTTAGGATTAATATCGTGTTGTTTATAAATGTCTTATGGGGTTTGTACACACTGTTGTTGTTGCAACGGGAATGTCGGGGAAGTTGCTTTGTACAATTTGGTGCAGAATTTCTGTTGTGTACTGTTCGCTTTCGTAGTGCCCTATTATTGCATATACCATTTTGTCGGTATTATCGAACAGTTCGTGGTAACGTGCCTCACCTGTCAGATAGAGGTCCGCTCCTGCCGATAGTGCTGCTCCTGCAAATGATGCTCCTGCGCCGCCGCATAGTGCCACACGTTTTATCTTTTTTCCGCGAATGGGCGTGTGCATTATAGCATCTGCCCTGAACACCTTTTTAATATTTTGCAGAAAATCAATCTCGTCACACTCCTCGTCAAGTTCTCCTATTATACCCGAACCAGCTGCCGCCCAATCGTTTAGCATTGGGAAGAGGTCGTATGCCGGCTCTTCGTATGGGTGGGCCTTTAGTAAGGCGCTCACTACCCTATTTTTTATATATGTGGGAAGTACTGTCTCGATGCGCACCTCATTCTCGTTATGCAGTTCGCCTATCTCTCCACAGAATGGGTTACATCCATCGCCGGCTCTGAATGTGCCTGTCCCCTCAATATTATAGCTGCAACAATCGTAGTTGCCAATAGCGCCGCACCCTGCTGCGAAAAGTGCATTGCGCACATTGTCGGCTTGTTCTGTGGGAACGTAGGTAACAAGTTTAAGCAGTGAGTTTTCTTTGGGGACTAGGATTTTTACATTTTCCAGTCCCAATTTAGAGGCAATATGATAGTTTACACCTCCTTGC
This sequence comes from Bacteroidaceae bacterium, assembly GCA_017647725.1. Lineage (GTDB taxonomy): Bacteria > Bacteroidota > Bacteroidia > Bacteroidales > Bacteroidaceae > HGM04593. The sequence goes on along the minus strand of JAGCKB010000081.1, from coordinate 3,734 downwards.
GCATTGTCAAGATTGGTGTGTGCCGAGTATATGGCAATACCGTTTCTTAACGCTTTTATAACACAGCGCTCGACATAATTATTGCCTGTAATTCTTTTTAAGGGACGAAATATAAGGGGATGATGCGATATAATGAGATTGTATCCCAACGCAACAGCCTCGTCAATCACTTTTTCTGTTACGTCCAGACACAATAATACCCCTGTAATTTCCGCATCTGTTAATCCAATTTGCAGTCCGGCATTGTCGAATCCATCTTGCAACGGCAGAGGCGCGAATTTTTCAAGGGCATTCGCTATCTCTTTTAATGTAGTAGCCAAATTCTTTTTATTTTCTGCAAAAGTAAGGTTTTTTCTCGAAACTTCAAAATTTTGAGTCTGCTGCTTTACCTATTTTTGTTTGAAAGGTTCTATAATTCTTCCCATTGCATCAAATGTTGCACGTTTAGACAGATAGATGGTAGACATAAGTGAAATTATAGATGCCGCGATTGTAATCACTATTATCATCATTTGATATTTTATTGCAACATCGGGGCTGCTACCGCCAAGAATCTGTCCTATCATCGTGCCGGGGAGTGCAACAAGTCCCATCACAGCCATATTTGCTATTGCAGGGCTAAAGGCACGCGTAAGTGCCTGACGTACAAACGGCGCAGTTGCTTCGTCTACGGTAGCACCATTGCCTATAAGGTAGTAGTAACAGCTTTTTTCACGCAACAGATTGTAGTAAAATGTGTTTAATCCTATAACATTTACTCCAAGCATATTACCCATCAGTATTCCAAGTATTGGAATGAAATACTGCGCATTGAATATATTATCGAGTTTAAGTACAACACCAAGAAAATAGAGACCCACTAAAAGTGAAGCGGAAACAAAACCAACCAATAGCGGAATCATCATCACCGAGCGTTTTAATTTTGTACGCGTGAGTGATGTTTCGGTTGCAACTACAACCATTATCAGCACCCAGGCAATGTTCAGCAGAGGGTTATCCCATAGAAACAGATACTTTAGATATAATCCCACAAGTAGTAGTTGTACCACCATACGTGCAATGGCGATAATGGTACTTTTTACCATTCCGGTGTTATATTTCCAAAAAAAATATATTGGCAGCGCCATAAGCAGCAGGCCAAGCAGCATACTTATGTTCGATATATCAGTTGTTTGCATAGTCGCATATATTAATATTCTTGTTGCACATTTGTGCAAAGATTTTGTCGTGTGTCACAGCTATAATCGTTGGGCGATGCTTAAGGTTTGTCAGGAAATCGAACACCTTATGTGTCGATTCACTGTCGAGTGCCGATGTCGGTTCGTCCAACAGAATAATATCCTTTCTCAGTAACGCTGCAATGGCAATCATCACTCTTTGTCGCTGTCCGCCCGAAATCTCCGATAGCCGTTTCTCTAAAATCTCCTTTTCGAGTCCAAGCATCCCAAAATAGTCGAGCAGCACTTCCCTATTCTCGCATCCTCGGTTGGCTCTAAGGTTCAGTGTCAGTTCAACTATCTCCCTTATCCACTCGCAGGGAAATGTCAGTTCCTGTGGCAGGTAGGCTATGCGGTGGCGGTACTCATTGACACTTTGTGGCGATAGCACTACCCCATCCAATTTTATAGAACCGCTACTCATTGGAACAATGCCGATGATAGCTTTCAGCAGTGAGCTCTTTCCGCATCCCGAGGCCCCTATAACTGCCACTGATGTACCACGTTCGATACTCATTGAAAAGTTACGCAGCACACACTTTTTATCATATTCGATGGTAATATTATCAATCTCAAGTATAATATTCATTCTCCTATTATGTTTTTCGCCGCGAAGTTAACCAAAAAAATGCTAATCTCAATCCCGTTGATAGATAAAGGCCGTTAAAAAGCTGTTTGGGACAGCAAAATAGGTTGATAATTCAAGAATTATGCTTATCTTCGCAACCCCCGACAGAAAAGGGTCTGCACGGGCTGTTTAATGATTAAGAAGAAAATATATGAATGAATTAAGATTGTGGATTGAGGGGCTTTTTGCAAGCCTCAATGATTGGGTGCAAAGTATAAATGACGTTATATGGGGTTGGCCAATGCTGCTTATTCTGCTTGGTACACATCTTTATCTTACCATAAGATTGCGTTTCCCGCAGCGTTATCTTTTCAAGGCGATACGTCTCTCGATAAAGAGTGAAAAAGGTGCCGAGGGCGAGGTGAGTCCATACGCTGCTCTTGTAACCACTCTTGCCGGAACAATTGGAACAGGTAATATCGTCGGTGTTGCATCGGCGCTTGTTATAGGTGGTCCGGGAGCTCTCGTTTGGTGCTTGCTGACCGGTATTTTGGGTATTGCCACAAAATATGCCGAGTCGTTGTTGGCGGTAAAATATCGTGTGCACCGCAGCGATGGCACAGTTTCGGGCGGTCCTATGTATGTACTGTCGCGAGCACTTAATTTAAAGTCCCTTGCAGTAATATTCTGTGTCTTTACTCTTATAATGGGTTTCAGTGCGGGAAATTTCATACAGTGTAATGCTATTGCCGAGACTCTGAAAGAGGCATATAGCATAGATATTTATATCACTGCAATAGTACTGACTATCCTTGTTTGCTCGGTTGTGTTCTTTGGCCTTAAAGGTATAGCGCGAGTGTGCGAGAGCCTTGTACCTGTTATGACCATAGTATATATGTTGGGATGTATCACATTGCTGTTTATCAATTATGAGTATATATGGCAGGCGATTTTGCTCATTGTCGATTCGGCTTTCCAGCCTGTTGCATTGGGCGGAGGTGCTGTTGGTGGATTGATGATTTCCTTGCAATATGGTGTCAGTCGAGGTCTTTTGTCCAATGAATCGGGTATGGGTTCGGCCGCTATAATCGCAGCTGCTGCAAAATCGCGTAACCCTGTTCGTTTGGCACTTATCTCCTCTACAACAACGTTCTGGGATACTGTGATAGTATGTACAATAACCGGTATTGTAGCTGTGAGCAGTATGCTTGCCATAGGATTTGATTGGAATCCCGAGTCGGGAGGATTGGTAATGCAATATGCCTTCTCGCAGATTCCCTCTTTGGGTTCGCATTTACTTACAATTATAACATTTACTTTTGCTTTCAGTACGGTGCTTGGTTGGACATATTGTGGAGAAAAGGCTATTGAATATATTTACGGTGGAAAGAGTCGCAAAGCAATTCAAACGTTTCGCCTTCTTTGGGTTGTAGCAACCTTCATTGGTTCTATAATGCCTCTTCAGCTTGTATGGAATTTTGGTACAACAGCTGCCGCATTTATGATTATACCAAATATTATTCCTCTGTTTGTTCTTTCAAAAGTACTTGTTAAGGAGACACACCACTATCTGTGGAACGACAATCTTGATGAGTATGAGAATGAAAGCACTCCCGAGTCTTAAGAGTAAAGATATTGTTTATAATACCAGCGTGAGGAATTCCCAAAAATCATTGGGAATTCCTTACGAAAAGTTTAGAACAGATTCTCTACCGACAACATAAACCTATTAACCCATTTTTCCGGTAAGGTAGGCTTTGGTGCGCTCGTCCGAAGGATTCGAGAACATTGTAGCAGTGTCGCCATACTCGACCAATTCGCCCAGATACATAAACATTGATTTCGATGATATTCGCATTGCTTGTCCCATATTGTGAGTAACAATAAGGATAGTCACCTCTTTTTGAAGTTCCTGCATAAGTTCCTCAATGTGAGCCGTTGCGATAGGG
>JAGCKB010000080.1 GCA_017647725.1 Bacteroidaceae bacterium | reverse complement strand
TCGTCCTACTTTATTGGGCGAGAATCGCTCGGCAAGAGCGTAGTTGGGACGCACTCTCTTGTCGTTGCTCTGTGCCTTTGTCTGTGGCACTGCAAGCAGTAGTGCGAATGTCGCAAATAATAGAATTCTTCTCATCGTATGGATTTTATTTTAATGGTTTGTCTATGTTTAGTCTGTGTCGGGCACAAGTGGAAAAACATCTGCGTGTAGGGGCGATTTACAATCGCCCGAATCACAGCTTCTTAGTTTCTTCCAAGGTTAGGAGGGTATTACTCCTTACTCTTTTTACGTTTCTTTGTATCAATCTTGGCAATACCTCCGGTCGAGGTCTCTTTGTAGAGGCTGGGGAGGTCGTGTCCTGTCTCGCGCATCACCTCGACAATGCGGTCGTAGTCTATCTTGTGCTTGCCGTCCGATAGTGTAGCGTAGGTACAGGCATCGAGAGCACGCGATGCGGCAATGGCGTTGCGCTCGATGCAGGGTACCTGAACAAGACCGCACATAGGGTCACAGGTCAATCCCAGATGGTGCTCAAGACCCATCTCGGCGGCATACTCAATCTGTGTAATTGTTCCACCGAAGAGCTGACAGGCTGCTGCGGCTGCCATAGCACAAGCTACTCCAACCTCGCCCTGACAACCAACGTCGGCACCCGAGATTGAGGCATTCTCCTTGGCAATGTTACCGAACAATCCTGCTGTTGCTATGGCACGCAGAATACGTGGCTCACTGCTTATGTGCTCTTGCGATAGGTGGTAGAGCACTGCGGGAAGCACTCCACACGAACCGCAGGTGGGTGCTGTAACCACTTTCGAGCCGCTGGCATTCTCCTCGCTTGTGGCAAGCGCATAGGCATATACCTTTGCCTTGCTGCGCACCGACGAGGTGTACGACGCAGCTTTTAGCATATAGGTGCAAGCCTTACGCTGAATACCTAACCCACCGGGGAGCACACCTTCGTGCTCAAGTCCGCGACGTATGGTCTCTTTCATCGTCTCCCACACCTCGGTGAGGAAATCCCAAATCTCGGGACCCTCGTACTTCTCGACATACTCCCAGTAGTTGCAGCCTGCCTCGTCGCACCACTCCATAATCTCGTGCAGGGTGGTGAGAGGGTATATATCGGCATCGCTCTTGCGTGTCTCTTCATTGGCAAGCTCGCCGCCGCCTATGCTGTATATAACCCATTCGTCAATTGTTTTGCCATCCTTTATACCCTCGAATTTCATTCCGTTGGGGTGAAAGGGGAGGAACACTGTAGGCTCCCACAGAAGCTCCAATGGTGCAATGGGTTCCAGCACCTCGATTATTGCTTTATCGGTCATATGGCCCTCGCCTGTTGCTGCAAGGCTGCCGTATAGTGTTACGCGGTACGAGTCGACATTGGGGCAGCGCTCCGAGAACTCCTTTGCTGCGCGGTTGGGTCCCATTGTGTGGCTGCTCGATGGGCCGAGGCCTATTCTGAAAAGTGAACGTAGGGATTTCATTGTTTTCTTGTTTCTTTGGTTGTAAAAGTTTATTACGCGAAAATACAATATTTCTCATTAATAAAGCGGCTGTTAGCACAATTTTCTTTCGTTAAGTATCAACTTTCTTTTTTATTATGCAAACTTTGGCTATCTTCGCCAAAAATGAAGTTATGCAGACAATATTAGTTACAGGAGCAAGCGGATTTGTGGGTAGCCGCTTTGTACGACGATGGGCAGGGGAGTACACCATCCTTGCACCCACCCACGCCGAACTCGATATCACCGATAGCGCTTCGGTCGAGAGTTATTTTGCTTTTCATCATCCGCAGGTGGTGCTGCATCTTGCAGCGCTCTCTAACACATCCTATTGCGAGCAGAACCCCGATGACAGCTATCGCGTAAATGTGCTCGGTACGCAGAATCTTGCACGTTCGGCATCGGCGCGTGGAATAAAATTCGTCTTTTTCTCGAGCGACCAGATATACAACGGAAACTGCGAGAACGGCTTACTGAGCGAGGATGCTCCCGTCGCCCCCGAGAATGTCTATGGCCGTCATAAATTGCTTGCCGAGGAGTTGCTTTTTGAACTCGCCCCCGACGCTGTTGCTCTGCGTGCTACGTGGATGTATGACGACGATAGCCAGGGACTGCCTGTGCACCCCAATTTTGTAATGAACTTTAAAAGGGCTTTGCAAGAGGGCACTCCCATCGCCTTTCCTGTGCGAGAGTATCGTGGTATCACGTGGGTAAAAGAGGTTGTTGAGTTTCTGCCGCGTACCTTCTCGTTGCCGGGTGGGGTATATAACTTTGGAGCACAGAACCGCCTGAATACCTACGAAACAGCCTGTTGCTATTTCGAGATGTTGGGTTGCGGATTGCGTTGCGATGATTTTGTTATTGCCGATGCCGACCGTTACCCCACTCACGAGCGTAATATCTCAATCTCTAATGAGAAAATTTTCTCGGCCTCTAATGGTGCTGTTTTCTTCAACGACACGTTCGATGGCTTGCGCATTTTTGTAGAGTGCCGCAGATAACCTTCTCACCGACGGGCGACAATTTTTAACTCCTCAGGAGTACTCGAAAGGGGAGGGAGTTATCTCGCTTCTCATTGCGTGTAGGGGCGATTTCTAATCGCCCGAAACACCTGCAAGAGTAATTTTCAAACAGCGAATCCTCAGTATTTTACCCCAATAAACGCGGTTACGGGCGATTGGAAATCGCCCCTACTGTCCGCGAGGATTTACGCAGAAGTAATGCTTTGATATTCCATTGCGTGTAGGGGCGATTTCTAATCGCCCGAAAAGCAGACAAGAGTAACTTTCAAACAGCGAGCCCTCAGTATTTTACCCCAATAAACGCGGTTACGGGCGAT
>JAGCKB010000079.1 GCA_017647725.1 Bacteroidaceae bacterium | reverse complement strand
TTGTTGTATGCCACCTTGCGGGGATGGTTTACAACTTTGCGGGTGATGTCATCCCATTGCTCAGGAAGCAGAGAGATACCTGTTGGGATGAATGTCGCCTTGTTGCGATGGCGAACGGAAATTTTGAGCGGTGCTGGCTTGTCGCAGCCCGTTGCTCGAGTGTCGAGGTAGAAGTTGATTGTTGCCATAGCCGTTGGAAGTTTAGCAAAACCACTTGCACGGATTTTGCACGGATTAAGGAGCAAATTGTTGCTCTTTCGTGCCGAATTGTGCAGTTTATTGGTTTTTTTTATTGCCGAAACGGCTATTTTTAAGGAGAACAAAAGGCGTTGAAAACATTTAACTCATTGTTTTTCAACGCCTTTGCGGTTAGTCGGGATGACAAGATTCGAACTTGCGACAACACGCCCCCCAGACGTATTCGGCTTTACTCTATTGTAATGATTATCAATTTGTTATAAATACCACCTTTATTGGTTGCACGGTTTTTGCACGATTTCCTCTGATTTACGTGCTTTCTGTCGCTCCATCGCAGCCTTAATGCGGCCATCTATCGCGGACTTTTTTTCGATTAACAGAGCATCCCATTTAGCGTATGTGTCGGCATCAAAATCGTAGTTGTTGTTAATGATGCGCTGCTGTTCTTCGACAGTCATCACTGGGAGGTATTGCTCAATGTTGAGTAGGTGCGTGAGCTGCGCTTTTATTGCATCGCCACAGGCGGTGAGCATAGCACCCTCGCTGAGCAGCAGCCAGCGAGCGTTAAGCTCCGGGTATTTGGCGAGGAGCGAAAGCAAAGGATTCATACCAATGCGACAATCTTTGAGCATACAACTCAAGTATTGCGGCGACCAGCCGAGTGAGCGCGCGAAGTCCGCCTTGTTACCGCCTGTGGCGTAGTCGATGAATTGTGATAGTCGTGTGTTCATATTACAATTCATTACCTTTAATTATTGAAAAACCGTTTATCATTCCTTGGTTGTCAAACGATAGTCGAAAAACAACAACCTCACCCGTGTCTACAAAATCACACCAAGTAGACGATCCCCATCTGTCATTCCTAAATGAAAATTGTTGCATATACATATAACCTTCGTTATATATATAATACAGGTTGATAGGGTTAGGTTGCATATCTTTGCCATTCCTTAACAGAGCAGAAAATTCATTCTTAAATTCCAATTCGATTAGACCGTAATATTTTCCTCGTTGCGTAATTGTCTTACCGGTAAAATTAAGTTGCTCGGGAGTCTTGTTTGATTTTTCTAACACTAACATAGTGTCTTTTATAAAGCCGTCCACATCCCTATATGACACTTCAAGCGCTAATTGTTTATCCGATAGACCTACAACCTTGTAGCTTGTTGTGCTATTCGTGTATTCATTCTTGCATTCTATAATGTCGTTTGAATATGTAAACTCTCCTGAATCTATAAAATTAGGCGAAATATGCACTTTAATGTGATTGCCCTCAATGACGACGAAGTGTTCATCTTCCGACCATAGACCTTGAATATTTTCAGTTGCACCTTTTAATGGGGAGTCTTGTTGAACGGGGTTAATCTCGCACCCGAACAAAAATGATAATGACAGCAATAAGATAATAAATTTTGTCATAGCTCGTAGTTTTTATTGGTTTGTTTTGATTGTAGTAATTTAGATTTTTCCATTCGTAGTTTCCATTTCCCAACATCGTCTGTTGCTAATCCAGCCTTTTCGTAGACCTCGATAGCCCTATGTATTACACGCTGTTCATTGTCGTAGTCCTTTAGCCTGCGATATATAATCATTAGCCGAGTATATGAATGCATAGCAGGATATCCATCTGCGATATTTTCTTCGTAAACTTTGATTGCTTCATCGATTTTCCCACCGCGCTCTAACTCTATTCCGTTATTATTGCGTATAACACATATCTGCAATCGTTGTTCTTCTGCTCGATGCATATTCGCGCGTTTTTCAATCTCGTTCAAAGCATCAGTGCTTATTTGAATTAAGTCTTGTCCTTTTATCATTGATGCTGTGATAGCATCGCGTATTTGCGGAGGAACGCAGAGTATGACATCTTTATATTTAGATGTAAACTCTTTTATGCTAACGATGGTATAACCTTCGTCAGCGACGATTTGAGGAACGATATGCTCGTTGTCAAGGCGAAGTTGTGGGGTGTTTCTTGAGATTGTGTCTTCTTCTGCGTTTTTGTTTCTATTGTATATAATAACAATTATTAGATACACCAAAAACACCCCTATGACCATTTGCCATTCTTCCATACCTTACGCATTGTTTATTATCTTTTCAATCAACTTGTCTGTACGTTCACGCTCACGCTCGGTACGCCTACCTTGCTCGCGTATCTCGGCAACCATCTCGCGTTGGATGTCGATGAAGTTATTTATTTGCTGATTACGCTCATCCAACTGCTGGTCTTTATGTCTGCGCAAAGCCTCAATCTCGGAGTATTGGTCGCCGAAGGTCATTCGGAACAGGGCAACTACCACACCTATATTTATTATATCGCTGCGGTCTATAATTATATCGCCGTACTGCGGATTCTTGGCAATGAGGCGGAGTTTGTCGCATCCCTCAAACTTCACAAGACGTATCATTGTAGGTCGATTCTTGCAGTCGAGGTAGTATGTTTCGCCATCCACAATCTTCATCTTGTCCTTGATGAAGCGAATAAACACCGTATCCTCTGGTTGGAATGTTGGGAGCATCGAGGTGCGCTTGATTCGTTCTGCTACATCTACCTTTGCATCTGTTAGCAATTGGCTTGGGTTGATTGTCTCCAGCTCCGAGCCGTTCTCCTCTACGTACTTGAGGACATCCGTATTGGGGCTTGTAGTTACATCTTCTGGCAATACAGGAAATGATTCAATAATTTCCACCTCTTGTGTTGTGGCATACTTTGTGTATCGGTCTACCACAGCATTGCCATAGTGGTCTTGCAACTTGATTATATGGCGGGGCAGGAGCTTGTTGTTGCATTTGCGAAGATACTCTATATCCTCGCCTATTATCTGCGCTATGTCCTTGGGTGCTGTGTTCGTATCGAGTATAAGACCCTCAATGTCCACATCTACCTCATCATCAGAGCTAACTATTGAAGCTTCTGCAATGCGCGGTGTGGTGTCGGTTATAAGCATTTCGCCCTCGCCGGTGAGTAGCCAAACGCGGTTCAAATCGGTATAGAAGTTCAATATTAGTTCAACAACACGGTCGGATAAATCTCGTCCTTTCTTACGAGACTTGCCAATAGTGCCCACTGATAGCTTCAAATTGTTGGTAACGATATTATCGTTTAACCCCTTGTAAGACAAATAGTTGTCAAATCGTTCAATACGTCTCATAAAAAAATATTGAAAAAAGTTCCACAAAAACTTTGCAGATATAGAATAAAGTTCTATCTTTGCAAAAGAATTAAACACATTTGTTGCAAAAATCGTAACAAATATAGTAATTAAAATTTATTAAAGCAAATAGTTTATGAAAATGCAATTCACATTTTGGAAGAGCGATTTCACGGGCGAGGCTTACGACCAGCTACTCGATATCCTTAAGCAGTATGCGCTGAAGGGCGAGGGCTATTGGTTTATCGTCAAGACAAACTTCGTAAGAGCCTATCTGCCAGAGACTGAATATGAGTGGATTATGGGCCACGTAGCCAACTATGGTCTAACAAGCGTAAACCGATAAGTTCTTGATGTATGGGCGAATTGACACCAAAGCAGATTAAGCGCTTAAAACGCAATAAGCGTATATGTAATGCTTACACGATGTTGAGAAATAAGTACCCAAGGTCATCAAACTATCGTATTATCAACATTCTGTGCGAGCATTATGATGTATGCGATTCAACAGTTAGATTAATATTGATTAATGGATTAGGAACTGAATATGAGAAACACAACAAGCATTGACTTCCGCACTCCTAAAGAGCGAGAGCGTGACCAGCGCAACAAGCGTATTTGCGACAAGTATGTAGGACTTCGTGCGTCATACCCTGATATGAGCATCAACAGAATAGCGGCACTTATCGGCGAGGCCGAGGGCGTATCAGGCGCTTGCATCAAGTCGGTATTAAGCAAGTATCAAGTAATATAAACACAAATAACCGCAATAACTATGACTGCAGTAGAACCTAATGTAAACGATGGCGACAAGCTGAATGTAACGCAGGCAGCTGCCATACTCGGCATCCACCGCAACACCTTGAGGATGCACACAGACGCAGGCCTGATACGCTGCGTAGTGAGCCGACGCACAGGCTACCGCAGATATATGGGTCGTGAGATTAAACGATATTGGAGGGAGAACTAATGACAACAAAGGCAAAATTAGAGCAGCGATACCGAGAACTCGACCAAGAGCTTGACGACCTCTATGCTATGTGCGAAGAATATGCTTGCGATATGTACAAAGTGGATTGCAAGCAAGAGGCAATAAACATTCTGCAAGATGAGATAGAGGAGGTGTCACGCAAGCTCGATGAGCTTGACGAGGATGAAGAGTATCGAGGGTGGTGCGACCCAGCATTTCGCACCTTCGGCGATTTTTACAGAATGAGAGTATAACTAAACACACACAACATTATGAAAACAACAACCGCAACAACAATGGAAGCAACAATGACAACGACGACAAAGATTTCATATTTTGACCGCAAGATCGGTAACTTCAAGATGAAGCGACTTATGGCTCGACTCAATGAAGAGAGGGCAATGCGCACTCAAGCACTTGCCGAACTTATGGAGGAGCGTAAAGGTGTTAATCTTATAACTGAATAATGGCTATGACAGGCTTATTTATCAGTATTGACGATTATATTCCCGAGCCTATCGATGAAGGAGTTGAGCAGGCTTTGCGCATTATGAATTCCGTAGTTATTGAGGAGTATGACTACTATTCATCGACGATGAATAAACGAGCTGCATATTGACATAGGCACACTCTGTTAAATTAAATAATAGTTTTTAGTGTAGTTTTGTGTTTATCAGCCGAAGCCTATGTTAGCCACGGTAGGCGGTGGCGCAGCTCACGAATGGTTCTTTTCGTTTTTTAAGTTATTTGTATGTAAGTAGGGTATTGCACGCCGGGAGGCGCGCAACCCGGGATGATGGCGCTTGGTTGTGCTGTCATCCACAACCCGAAAGGGTGGCTAAATTTTCTTCATTTATTTAAGTTTGTGTTAGTAGTTATTTCCCTGGCCTGTCGTGAGACCCGCCAGGGGCAGGGTGAGCCTGACCGCTTGCCCTGCCACTACCGACAAGGTTAATGCTACTTTCATAGCCAAGCCCGCCGGGAGGTTCGCTTGGTGCTGGGTGCAGCAGCTAATCTGCACGAGGTTCTTTACAACAACGCCACGGTTGAATCCACATTTGTTTTCACTTTTTAATCGTGGCATCTGCGATAGTAGCTCAGGGGTAGAGCACAACCTTCCCACGGTTGGGGTCGCGAGTTCGAATCTCGTCTATCGCTCAAAGCAATGGCGGAAGCTGTAAGAAGCCAATTAAAATAGAACAGCAATGAAAGACTTGTTAAAGGCATTGCCAATCATCGAGGATTGGGTAAATGCTGTGGATGGCAGAGCCGTTATTATCTCTGCTGTAGGAACTAATGACATTGACCCTACAACCCTCAAACCTAACCCTGACAACTTCCTATACATCAAGGGGAAGAAAGCGGATGTCAACGCAGGATTATCACACTTAGTTCAAACATTCAAATAGTATCATTATGGAAGTGATTGAAATTCAACAGGCAGAAATGCTTCAAGCTATCAATCGAAGTGAGGTTGATATGCAGGTATCGACAGCAAAGCAGTACCCACGAGAATTGTCGAAGGTGTTAAACCAGATTGCCACTTATGCGACAATGGATGTAGAAACAGCCTCGGAGTGCTTCTATGTGCTACGACGAAGTGGAAGCAACGGCGGCGCAGCCATTGAGGGCTTGTCTGTAAGGATGGCTGAAATCATCGCTGGAGCGTGGGGCAATCTACGTGTACAAACACGCATCATCGGCAACGACGGAAAAACTATCACAGCACAAGGCGTCTGCCACGACCTTGAAACGAATGTAGCTGTATCGGTAGAGGTGAAGCGCCGTATCACAGACCGCAATGGTCGCACATTCTCCGAGGATATGCAAGTAGTGACGGGCAATGCGGCATCGGCTATTGCTTTCCGCAACGCTGTACTTAAAGTCGTCCCCAAAGCTGTTACTAAGAAGGTTATTGCGGAGGTTAAGCAGGTAGCACTCGGGCAAGCAATAGATCTTGAAACAAGCCGCCGAAATTGCCTTGCCAACTTTGCTAAGGCTGGCGTAACCGAGAAGATGATATTTGAGCTCTTCGAGATTAGCAAGATTGAGGAGATAGACAAAAATCATATTTTCGAATTAAAAGGGCTATGGAATGCTATAAAAGAGGGAGATACCACAGTACAGGAGGCGTTTGTGAAGCCCGTTGAAGAGAGAAGACAAGCTGAGAAACTACGCAATACCGCAGAGACCATACGCCGTAGGTCAGAAGAAGCAATTAAGCGCCAGACGAAGACTGACAAGGGGGATTTTGCAGTAGGCGCTGATACAGGCGAGATAAAGATGAACTTGGAGTAATCCACTATATATCATTATTCACTAATCAATTAAACGCTATGACAGATTTACTAAAGAAGATTGAGGCGCAGTTGGAACAGTTCTGCATCAACGTCAACGCACACGCCAACAAAGGCAACAAGGCTGCAGGCGTACGAGCACGCAAGGCTTCGCTCGAGCTCGAGAAGCTCCTCAAGGAGTATCGCAAGATGTCTATCGAGGCAAATAAGAAGTAGTAACCGGGAGGGTGATACCCTCCCTTAAACGCCGCAACAACACTTTTATGAGTTACACAATACATAGACCAAAGAGCCGAGAGGCATGGCTTGAGCTTCGCAAAGGAGGCATAGGCTCGAGCGAGGTAGGCACGATCCTCGGTCTTAATCCTTATGAAACACCATACCAACTTTGGCGCAAAAAGAAAGGCTTGGATGGGCCTACGCCTGAGAGCTTCGCTATGCGCGCAGGTCATTATCTTGAGGATGCAGTATCGCTATTTTATCAGGATGAAAGCGGCAATGAGATTATCAAATCGTCAGCCGGCGATTGGATAGCAATTAACGATGAACGACCATTCTTACGTGTGTCACCTGACCGCACCTGTTGGAAGCGTGGCATGGCAAAGAAGCACGAGAATAAAGGCATTGTTGAATGCAAGACAACGCAAATGGAAGTAGATGGCGATAGCTTGCCTCAGCATTGGTTCTGTCAGTTGCAGTATCAGCTAGGCGTAGCAGAGCTCAACTGGGGAGCTATCGCTTGGCTCACAGCCGGGCGCGAGTTCGGCAGCAGGGAACTAACCTTTGACGAGGAGTTCTATCGCTGGACAGTGGAAGAGGTCACGCGCTTTTGGATGGACTACATCGTAGGTAACAAGGAGCCACTTGCTATTAATGTCGCAGATGTGCTTATCAAGAATCCTCGACACATAGCCGGGAAGATGCTCACAGCTAACGACGATATCATTGCTGAGCTTGCAGAGCTTAAGGAGCTACGCGAGGAGCTTGCTGCGCTCGATGCACGCAAGAAGGATATTGAGGCTGGTATCAAGATGGTAATGGGTGATGCGGAAGCGCTGGTACTTCCCAATACTGATAACATTCTATGTACGTGGAAGGTTGGTAAAGATCGTTCCAAGTTTGACGAGAAGCGTTTTGCTCAGGAGCACCCCGACATATACGCGCAATACACCAAAACAACGCCTGGTTCAAGAACATTCTTAGTTAAGTAGAGATTATGGCAAGATATGCAATACGTTACACCACCAAAGATGGCGACCTCTGTGGCTGTTGGGTGGTTGCAGAGAGTCATGATGAGGCTATCAATGCAGCCTATGATGAGCATTGGGATATTGACGAGATAGTATCAGTTAGTAAACAATAACGGTTATGAGTAATCTATTTGGATCAATATGCCTTTCGGATATTCCAAAGGAGTTGATAACAACAGCCAAGAATGGCAAGAAGTACCTTAATATTGAGATTAAGCTGATGCGCCAGCCATCGCAGTATGGACACACGCACACGGTTAAGGCGAGCGTCAAGAAGGGTGAGCGCAAGGAGGGTGTCAATTACTACATCGGCAATCTTAAGGTAAGCAAGTATGGCAGCGAGAGTGAGGATGCGCAGAAATCAGAGGTTGCGGAGACGTTATCATCGCCACCAGCGTTCGACGATCCCAACGATCCTAATGACCTCCCATTCTGATGTACGCCATAAGTAACAGGCAATGGCGCGAGATAATCGCCTTGCTTGGAGCTTACGCTGCTGAGCCGAGCGGCGACTCGACAAATGCCAAGGATAAACGCAGGAGAGCTTTATTGATGGTGCGTAAGCTCGCCAAGAAGAAGATGGTGCGGAGTCCAACGACACGTTGAACGCTATTTATTTTTAATATTCATTAGCCCTGACCACGGGGTTGGGGCTTTTTAGAACGCTATGTATCAGTTACGAGATTATCAACGCCAAGCAGTAGATAGGGCCGTGGAATATCTGCAGCACCCTTCGAAGAATAACGGTGTTGTCATACTCCCAACGGGCGCGGGCAAGAGCCTCGTTATTGCAGCAATAGCATATAAGCTCGATTCTCCGGTATTGATATTTCAACCATCAAAGGAGATATTGGAGCAGAACTACCACAAGCTGCTATCGTATGGAATATTGGATGTGGGTATCTTCTCAGCATCTTTCAATAGCAAAAGAGTAGGTAAAATAACGTTGGCGACGATTGGCAGCGTTAAGAGCAATAAGGATTATTTCCGCAGATTTCGATACGTCATCATCGATGAGTGTCACCTCGTGAACGCTGAAGAAGGTATGTATAAGGACTTCATCGACACTATTCAATGCAAGGTTATTGGCCTTACGGCTACGCCATACCGCTTGTACTCCAGTCGCTTCTACGGGTCTATGTTGCGCTTTATCACACGTACAAGACCCCGCATATTCTCAGATGTGGTGTACAACGTACAGGTGCGTGAATTGCTCAATAAAGGCTACCTGTCGCCATTGAACTACTACCAGCTACCTATCGTCAATACTGGTAAGCTCGTAGTGAACAGCAATGGTAGCGACTACACCGACAAGAGTGTGCGCAAGCACTATAAGGAGGTTAATTTTAGCGATGAGCTGATAAACGTTGTAAACAGGTTGCTTGTTGCTGGGCGCAGTTCAATATTGGTGTTCACGCGCTTTATTGAGGAGGCGGAGGCACTTGCTAAGGCTTTGGGCAGCAAGGCTGCAGTAGTTACTGGCGACACCCCGGCAAACGATCGAGAACGCATCCTACGTGTGTTCAAAAGCAGGGGTATTAAGGTTGTTACGAATGTAGGGGTATTGACCACAGGCTTTGACTTCCCCGAGCTTGACACGGTGGTGCTGGCACGACCTACGATGTCACTTGCATTGTACTATCAGATGGTAGGTAGGGCGATACGACCAAGCGCAGGTAAGGTGGGATGGGTGGTTGATATTTGTGGCAATTACAAGCGCTTTGGGCGTGTTGATAGCCTCGAAGTGAGGCAACGAGCATCGGGAATCTGGGCGGTGTATTCTGGACAAAAACAATTAACGAATGTATGGTTTAATAAGTAGTTATGGAAGGATGGATAACCCTACATCGCAAATTCTTAACTTGGGAGTGGTTTGACAAACCCGAGATGGTGCAGCTGTTTATATGGCTTCTCCTAAATGCCAACTATACCGATAAGAAATGGCAAGGTAAGGTCGTTAAGCGCGGGCAGATTTTAACTACCACGCCGAAGATTATGGAGGCCTTGCGATTTTCGGAGCAACAGACAAGAACTTGCATAAGTCGTCTAAAATCAACGGGCGAAATAACGTGCAAATCAACGAACAAATATACTATCATAACTATCTGTAACTATGATAGATACCAAAATGATAATTTGGAGAGCAACGGACAAAATAACGGACAAACCAACACCCCAGCAACGGACGAGCAACGGACAAACAACGGACACAATAATAATAACAATATAACAATTAAACAATTAAATAATAATATATCTGTAGATAATAGCGCGCATACGCGCGAGGACAAAGAGAGAGACCTTATTTTTCAAATCTTCTTTTTCAAAAACTTTATCAACCCTGCCGGGGAGGTAGAGCGATTCTACAACAACTATGAGGCCCAAGGATGGGTAAGAGGTAACGGACAAAAGATAGTGGATCGAATTGCGGTAGCCAAGCACTGGGAGCCAGAGGAGAAAGAGAAAAAGCGCTTCCCGGAGCAATTCCTAAATGCGATGCAAGATGTGTGTATGGAGCTCGATGAATTGCAGGCGATCGAAGTTCTGAAAGGTATTGTCAAGATAGATCGCGAGGATGGTGTTGCAAGGGCGTGTTGCAACAGTCGCTCTGCAGCGGAAGTATTGTCCCGCCATATAGCTCTTCTCTCAGAGTATATGGGAGGCGAGGTAAGAATTGCGCTTAAACGTGCAAATTAAGCGATCTCCCGCGTTTTCTTTCATAAAGCAATAACTTTATCAACCGCGAGGCTAAAATGCGCTAAAACGCAAGAAACAATATAAAATCAACAATCAAAGAATAGCACTATGGCAAAGCAAGAGAACAACACAACGAGCAGCTTTAACAAAGCGATTAAAGCAATGCTTGACAAACGAGCAGAGAGTGACCCATTATTCGCCAATGCGTACAAGCGTGAGGGTAAGTGTATTAAGGAGTGTTGCAACTACATAATCAACGAGGTGCAGCGTATGAAGGTCAATGCCCTGACCGACGAGGAGGTGCTGGGGCTTGCTGTACACTATTACGACGAGGCAGACATCAAGGCTGAGAGCGCCCCACAGTGTCACGTGGTAGTGCCTGCTACACCCGAAGTAGCAGAGGCACGCAAAGCCGAACTTCAACAGGTGGCCGAGGAGCGCTTCATAGAGGAGCAGATAAAGAAGATGCAAGCACCCACAAAGAAGGTCAAGCGCACAATACCCACAGCAATCGATACACCAACACTCTTTTAGGCTATGAGACCCCGCAACAACAAACAACGAGAGATAATACGCCTATCGCAGCAGCTACCACCGCTCACGACCGCACAGGTAGAGTGGTCACGCAAGGCGATATTCACGCACGTGGCATTTGCCACAAAGCAGGTGGCGTGGTGTAGCGACTGCGGAGCGATATTCGCACCTATCGACAACGACAAGCGATGTGTATGCCCCAAGTGTGGTGCAAAACTCAAGGTGGAGCATAGCCGCAAGCAGAAGCTTGAAGAGTGCTACTACTTCACACAGTTATCTGTGATTGGCGATTATCAAGTAGTGCGTCACTACCAAGCGTGGCGACACTCCAAGAAGGGGCAACCCGCAAGATATGCGCACGAGGAGGTTGTTCAGCTATGGCTCGACAGCCGAGGTAACAAGACGATCGTCGCACGCTCAATGAATTGGCTGTGTAGCACAAACGACAGCTGGAGCTGGTGGTCGCCAATGGAGATACGCAGAATATATAGCGATGCTTATGGCTACACTCGTACACGCTACAATATATGCGCTCCTATATGCCCAGGAAGCGAGGTGTTACCCATATTCCGCAAGCGAGGGTACACGCTACGTTGTCAGTCGGCAGCACCTGATGAGATTATGACAAGCATACTCACAGACAACAATGCCGAGACACTAATGAAGCAGAAGCAGTATGATGTGGCCGGCTACTATGTACGTCGAGGGAGCTATAAGTATAATCAGTACCGCCACGCAGTAAATATAGCCACACGCAACAGCTACCGCATCAAGGACGCGATCTTGTGGTAC
>JAGCKB010000078.1 GCA_017647725.1 Bacteroidaceae bacterium | reverse complement strand
GGGCGGCGCGTGGAGCTACGACAAGCTGCATCTTACCGCAGGCGCTTACAGCGTATGGTGCCAGGAGATATGTAAATATCTGCAAGAGGGTGAAGAGTACACAGTAAGCAGCCTCTACCCCTCGAACACACTATCGGCACAGAATAACGGCGGCCTTAGCGGTGTTCACGGAATGCGCGCAACCTATTTCAGCGCGCTGCCTATCGGCAATAAGGATGTTCTTGTTTTTGGCGACGAGCTTGTAAAGAACGGCGAGTGGCAAGAGCTTCTTGGCAACCCCAACGTGAAGAATCGCGGAACAGGCTGGGGCTACGGTGGCGACATTGCTACAACAAGCAAAATTGTTGACGCAACATTCTACAATGTTTCAAATGTAACAAAAAGTGCTCCTAAAGCAATTTTCCTCTACACCGGAACAGCCGACGCCAATGGCACTACAAACATTGCGACTGTAAAGAGTTCATACAAAAGCCTTGTCGACAAAATTAAGCAGAAAGCGCCATCATCGACAATTTATTTGATGGCACTCTGCCCCACTAAGAACTCGACAACAAACATTAACCGCATTAAGGTTCTGAATGAATACATTGAGAGTCTTGCCAACGATAATATTAAGTTTGTCGACACATACACCCCATTGGCAAGCGGTAATGTTGCCAACAGTGAGTATTTCTATCCCGACAACTATCTTGGCGCCTATGGATACGTAAAAGTAGCTCAGCAGATGCAAGCAGCACTCGCAACCGATTTCCCCGAGTTTACAACTGAGGTTCTTAGCGACGCTGCTGCCAAGGAGCGTTACGAGCAGGCCAACCTTCGCAACAAAATCTCACAAGCAATAGCATCTGGAATAAACCTCACAGCGGGAACAAAAGTAGGCGAATACTCGGCCGAAACTATTGCAGCATTCAATGCACAGATTGAGAAAGCCAACGAATTGCTCTCTTCGGGCAACATCGCGACAGACGACGCAAATGCAATGGTAAATACTCTCACCGAGATACTTACAACAAACGTAATAAAGCCCACTGCGAGCAACGAGGATAACGAGTATTGGTATCAAATAACATCGCTCCGCTCAAGCAATCTGTATGTCTCGGCCGAGGGAGCAGCAGCAGGAGTTGCAGGCAGCGAGGAATATGTAAAATATGCCGAATCGATGTGGAAGCTCGTAAATCGCGGCGACGACACCTACGACATAATCAACCGCGAGTATAATTGCTATCTGAGTCCCACTGCAAGCTACAACACACAGATAAATACAACAAGCAGCAAGCCCTCGAAAGGATGGACAATAGGAAACTCGGGAACACCCGGATACTTTATCATCAGTTCGGGTGAGGTACAGCTCAATCAGACCGGCTCGGCACAGAACTATGCCATCTATAACTGGAGTGACCCCAACAATAAAGGTAACGACCTCAGCGATACCGGTTGTCAGTTTAAGATTACAGAATCACCCGAACCCGAAGCAAAGCCCGAGGCACAATCGACTATTGAATACACCGTCGACAAGCTCAACGGCGACCTGTGGCGAGGTACCTCAAAGAACCAGTCGTGGAACAGCACCTGGAAGAGCACAACCACACCGCAGTTGCAGTTTGGTTGCGGAACAGTAAATAACATGAACTGGAACGGCAATAACGTGCAATTGATGACAGGAACAGCAGGCCGCGCTACATATAGCATAACACCTCCTGCGGGATACGTCATCACAGAGTACAGTTTCACATTCACCAACAGCGGACACAGCACCGCCCTGTCGCTAAGCATGAACGACGGACGTGAATATACTACCAAGAGCACAGCACAGACAATAAATGCCAGCAATGTAAAACTATCATCAGTAGGATTTACCCTCTCGGGCAGCAACGGCAACGGCGTTACACTAACCAATTTCACCGTAAAGGTTAAGGAGGATAAGATAGAGAGCCCCAAGATTAGCACCGATGATAAAGAATATTGGTACTATATTACCAACGCATCTACAAAAGCTTACTGCGCAGGAAAAGCCATCTATTACGACGAGGATAACAATCTTCTGCGCTTTGGAGACAAGTCTTTTAATGCAAACTACATCTGGAGTTTTTGGGAGAAGGATGGAAAAATTGCCATCAAGAACTACAACGACAAATATTTCGGAACAGCAGGTGCAGGCACAGGCGGTTCGACACAGTTTGGTGCTGTAGATACCCCCAACCACATCTACTCAATTAAGGAGTCATACGGATTTTTTATCATAAAGGACAACGCAGTAGAGCTTCACGCACAGGAGAGCGGCTCGGTAATTGTACGTTGGGCAGCATCGGCCGATGGCGCATCACTTTGGAACTTCGACGAGGTAGACACCAGCAACGCATTAGCAGCCCTTACAACAACAAAAGTTGTTCAGGGAAAGGTATCTACAGGAATTGGTAACAAGAACCAGCCTATCATACGCTCTACATTGCGCATCAGCGGACTCACAGGCAGTTGTAATTTCCAAACAGTAAAAGGCCGCTTCGTTGGCAACAGAAAAGAGGATATCACAGCCGTAAAAGCCTATTTTGCAACAAACTCACGCGAGCTATTTGTAGACGATGAAAAGGCAACACCCTGGCGCGATGAGAACGGAGAACTATTTGGAGAGCCCGTTGAGCTTGCCGCCGACGGTTCATTCACCATCACAAGTGAGAAAGAGCTGACACCCGGCGACTACTATCTGTGGATAGCATACGACATTGCCGACGACGCCGTTGAAGGCAATACCGTAGATGCAACCATCGAGAGCTACGTATTGGACGGCAAAGAGATTGCCGAGAGCAACGGCAACCCCGAGCACAAGGTAACCATCTTCCTCTCCGAGGGCGCAGTGCTTATGCCAATGGATAAAGGTTCGCTTTACTACCGTATCCCCGCAATCACCGTTACCCGCGATGGCAAACGTCTTGTGACACTCACCGACGACCGTAAGAACCACAATAGCGACCTCCCCTCGCACTGCTATCTTGTAGCACAATATTCCGAGGACTTTGGACGCACCTGGAGTAACCCCGTCACTGTAGCAGGAACAGCCACCACAGGCGGCGACTACGGCCACGGTGACGCCTCGATAGTTACCAACCGCGACAATGGCGAGATTGTAGGTATTATGACAAGCGCAGGTACCTATGGCCACGGATTCTTTGCAGGAACAGCAGCCGAGCCTCCACGCTGGAAGACCATCACCAGCCGCGACGGCGGACTCACCTGGGATGCTCCCGTCGACCACACCAATGACCTCTTCGGTGCCAACTGCTCTAACCCCAAGACAAAGACATGGAAGAGCGGATTCTCGGGCTCGGGAGCAGCGCTTCAGAAACGCGATGGAACACTCGTATCGAGTTTCGTAAACCGTCAAGCCGACAACAGCCAGCACTTCTACTTCTTTATGAGTAAGGATGGCGGTAAGAGCTGGTACGTTAGCGGTAACAGCGGTACAAGCTCGGCCGACGAACCCAAGTCATTAGAGCGCAACAATGGCGACCTTGCCATCAGCGTACGCGCCAGCGGATACAACTACTACAACTACACCTCGGACGATGGAGAGACATGGCATAAACCCTCGCAGACCCGCTTCACAACAGGTATCTCGGGTAATGCCTGCGATGGCGAGTATATGGTATGGTGCTCTACCCTCGAAGGAAACAAATGGAATATCGCACTGCAAACACTCCCCAACAGCAGCAGCCGTCAGAATGTCAGCATCGCTCTCTCTACCGACGAGGGTGCCACATTCGGCACGCCAAAGACCATCTGCCCAAGAGGTTCGGCCTATAGTGCAGCAGTTGTTCTTCCCGACGGAACTTTAGGAGTATATTATGAGGAGAATGGAGTATTCGGAGGCTACACAATGCGTTTCGTACGCTTCTCACTCGACTGGGCAAGCGGTGGC
>JAGCKB010000077.1 GCA_017647725.1 Bacteroidaceae bacterium | reverse complement strand
GTACGCTCTCGTTCATACTGCGTGCACCTAAGCTGCCTCCTACGATTAGTACGCATAGTCCATCGGGTTTGATGTTCAGTGAGCGCAGTGCCTCTTCACGCACTGTGCGACGATTGAGGAGTGTGTTACGCACCGGGTTACCTGTCATTTTAAGTTTCTCGTGGGGGAAGAAACGTTCCATACCGTCGTAGGCAACGCATATCATCTTGGCTTTGCGGGCAAGAATCTTATTTGTGACTCCTGCGTAGGAGTTTTGCTCCTGTATAAGAGTGGGTATATCAAGGCTTGCGGCAACTTTCAGTGTGGGGCCGCTGGCGTATCCACCTACTCCCACTGCTACTTGTGGTTTGAATTCCTTGATTATCTTCTTCGCCATTCTTTGGCTCTTTAGTATGAGCCAAAGAACTTTTATGTTCTTTAGCAGGTTCTTGCGGTTGAATCCTGCAATGGGTAGTCCTACTATTTTGTATCCGGCTTCGGGGACGCGCTGCATCTCCATTCTATTGTCGGCTCCAACGAACAAAATCTGTGCGTTGGGTTGTATTGAGCGTATTGCATCGGCTATCGACAGTGCGGGGAAAATGTGTCCTCCCGTACCTCCGCCGCTTATGATTATTCTGTAATCCTGTTCCATAATGCTTCTCTTTTTGTGAGTTCTCAAGAGAGTGCTTCGGTCTCTCTGTTTGTTTTTGTCTCTTTCTCTTTGTTTAGTCTGTTTACGTAGCGGCTTATGCTTAGGAGTATTCCAATGTACATACAGTTGACAAGGAACGAGGTTCCTCCCTGGCTTATAAGGGGCAGGGGCTGGCCGGTTACAAAGTTACCTACTGTGATATACATATGCATAAATGCCTGTATAGTAATGAGAATGCCTATGCCTATGGCAAGGAACGAGGCATATGGGTCTTCACACTCGTTTGCAACCTTTCCGCATCGGTATAGTAGTATAAGGTAAAGTATTACTATCACTGCTCCTCCCAGGATGCCAAGCTCCTCTAGGATGACGGCAAATATAAAGTCGTTGTTGGCGTGTGGAATATAGTCGCGACGAACCGAATTACCGGGACCGCGTCCAAAGAAACCACCCTCGGCAATGGCTATCTTGGAGTATATTCTCTGCTCTTCACCAGCTATCTTCACCTTTTTGGGGTCGGTGTTTCCATCGGCTTTGAATACATCCTCGAAGCGGTGCTTCCAGGTAATTACTTTATTACCAATGGAACCGGCCTCTTTGAACTCCTCGGGTACCTGCATAAGTACTGCTATACCTAATACAATAGCTACAATGCCTGTTCCAACAAGCAGAAGCATCTGTTTCCAATTTACTCCTCCGATTATCATCATTGCCAATGTTACGAGTACAAGTATGAGTACCGTTGAGAGGTTTTCGGTTATTATGAATACCGATGGTATGGCAACGAGTGCGAGTATGGTGAGCATTGTGTAGTCCCCTTTTTTATCTACTGCACGTGGTGCTATTCCAAAAAAGGATAGTGCCGAGTTCCACGATAATCGTGTGCCTTCGTCGCACTGGGCACGTGCAAGAATAGAGGATATAATCATTACTATACCCAGCTTTACAACCTCGAAATGTTGGAATTCGAATCCCATAATCGTTATCCAACGGTTACTGTTATTGCGCACCGAACCTCCTCCGAGTGCTGCATATATCAACATCCCAAGGCCTAAAAAGTATATGATTTTTGTCATACCCTTTATCCAACTGCTCTTCATATTGTGCATAAACCAAACGACAAAGACTCCGGCGAGAATGAATATCGAGTGTTTGGTGATTGGGCCCCAATAGCTTTCGCTTTCAAATGTCTGTCGGCTGCTGGCACTGAACACCTCTATGAGTGAGAGCACACATAATATGAAGAATACACACCAAACGGTGCGGTCACCTTTGAATAGTCGGGCTGTTACTCCTCGGCTCATCTATCTCCTCCTTTCTCTTTTAGTCTGTTTACTTCGTCTTTGAATTGTCGTCCTCGGTCTTCGTAGCTTTTGAATAGGTCGAAGCTTGCGCAGCAGGGGCTCAGTAGTACTGTCTCGCCACTTTTTGCCATTCGGGATGCGGCTTCTACGCACTCTGCTGCCGATTTTGTATCGGCTATTGGCAGACCGAATGAGTCGAAGAAGGCGTGCAGCTTACTGTTGTCGGCACCAAGAAAGACGAGTGCGCTGCACTTTTCGCGTACAAGGTCGGCAATTTCGTTATAGTCGTTTCCTTTGTCTTTTCCACCCAATATGAGTACGGTCTTTGTCTTCATACTCTGTAGTGCATACCAGCAACTGTTTACGTTGGTAGCCTTTGAGTCATTTATATACTCGACATTGTCTATTCGTGCAACCTTTTCGAGTCGGTGCTCTACACCGGTAAAACTGCCGAGTGCGGCACGTATTGTCTCTTTGCGTATTCCTGCTACATTGGCCGATATTCCGGCTGCCATTGAGTTGTAGAGGTTATGCTTGCCTGTGAGGGACATCTCTTCGAGCTCCATATTAAATGGAGTGGGTTCGGTAAATATGATGCAGTGTTTGTCGCTGTAGGCGGCAAGACCCTCGCGCTGACGCTCGGCAAAGGGGTAGAGCTTTCCGTGCGGATATTTTTGCAGCTCTTGTTGTATGATAGGGTCGTCGTTCCAAAAGACAAAGGCATCGTCGGGTTGTTGGTTCTGTAAGATGCGTAACTTTGCATTTACATAGTTCTGCATCGAGTGGTCGTAGCGGTCGAGGTGGTCGGGGCTGATATTAAGCAATATGGCTACATTGGCACGGAACTCGTACATATTGTCTAGCTGAAAACTGCTTAGCTCTACTATGTAATAATCTTTGTCACACTCGGCTACCTGCAGGGCAAGGCTATTGCCCATATTACCTGCAAGACCTACATTGATTCCTGCTTCGCGGAATATGTGATATATGAGAGATGTTGTTGTGGTCTTTCCGTTGCTTCCTGTTATACACACCATCTTGGCTTTTGTGTAGCGACTTGCAAACTCAATCTCGGATATAATGGGTATGCCGGCCTCGCGCACTTTGTTTACCATTGGTGCGTCGTTGGGGATGCCGGGGCTTTTAATAACCTCTTGTGCATTGAGGATGAGGCTCTCGGTGTGTGTGCCCTCTTCCCACTTTATGCCTCTTTCGTCGAGCATTGCTTTGTACTTGTCGCCAATCTTTCCAAAATCGGAAACAAAGGTGTCGAATCCAAGTTTATGCGCAAGGATGGCTGCTCCTGCTCCGCTCTCTCCTGCTCCCAGAACTACTATTCTCTTTTCCATACTGCTATCTTATTTTCAGGGTCATCAGGGTTACTGCTGCCATTATTATTGTTATAATCCAGAAACGTACTGTTATCTTGCTCTCGTGCATTGGGCGCTGTGGGCCTTTTAGCAGATACTTACACTCTTTATCTAATTTGTTGTCGGTGATACTGTAGTGGTGATGAAGTGGGGCGCAGCGGAATATACGCTGTCTTACTCCTTTCTTCTTTCCTTGTTTGAAATAGGCTGTCTGTAGGATTACAGAAAGGTTCTCTATTACAAATATGCCGCAGATGAGCACCAATAATATCTCTTTGTGTATGAGAATTGCTATAACTGCAATTATACCTCCGATGGTGAGGGAGCCGGTATCGCCCATAAACACCTGAGCGGGGAACGAGTTGTACCACAGAAAACCAATAAGAGCTCCTATGAAGGCAAACGAGAAAATTACAACCTCTTCGCTGCCGGGGAGGTACATTATGTTAAGGTATTCGGCCCACCCGACGTGGCTCGATACATAGGCGAGTACTGCCAACGTGACTCCCATTATGGCTGCGTTGCCGGCTAACATACCATCCATTCCATCGTTAAGATTGGCACCGTTGGATACTGCTGTGACAATGAAGATTGTTATTACAACAAAGAATATCCAACCGGCTGCATTTGCATACTCTCCGCAGAAAGAGAATATCTCGCTATAGTCGAAATTGTGATTCTTAACAAAGGGTATTGTGGTCTTGTT
>JAGCKB010000076.1 GCA_017647725.1 Bacteroidaceae bacterium | reverse complement strand
GAGAGGCTCTTCGAGCAGTTCCTCATCATCGAAATACAACACCTCGTACCCATCCGACCAACTGAATGGGTTGACATATAGCTGCAGAAGTCCGCTCTTGGGCATTCCCTCCATTGGAGCGACCTCGGCAAAATTTATCTGCACGAGCATCACAAACGGTATTCCTTGCTTATTACGAGGATATTCCTCCTCCAGGTAGGCAGGGAAAAAGCCTGAGCCAAGCACCTTGCTTTGCGTTAACGATGTTGGGTCGTTGTCAATGCCCCACTCTGTCTCGGTTAGTTTTATATTACGACACTCCTTGCGCATAAGTTGCTCAAGGAGTGCCAATTGTTGTGTACTCATATATATTATATATAAGGTTACTTTGTCTCTACAATCTTTGTAGGAGGTTGCTGTTCGTTACGCAACTTCACCTGCTCGACAAGCGAGCCTGCAAGAGCAAGGAATGCCTGTCCGTCAGGAGTATTGGCCTTCATTGCAATGGGCAGACCCTCGTCGCCACTCTCGCAGATACTCTGAACAAGTGGTATCTGACCAATGAGAGGAATACCATAAGCATCGGCCATACGCTTTCCGCCATCGCGACCAAAGATATAATATTTATTCTCGGGTAGCTCGGCAGGGGTGAACCACGCCATATTCTCGACCACGCCAAGGATGGGAACAGCCACTTTATCATTAATAAACATATTAACACCCTTTATAGCAGCTGCAAGTGCCACCTGCTGCGGTGTTGTAACAACCACTGCACCGGTGAGTGCAAGGCTCTGTACGATGGTAAGATGAATGTCGCTTGTACCGGGAGGCAGGTCGATGAGGAAATAATCGAGGTCGCCCCACGCTGCATCGGCAATGAGCTGCTTAAGAGCATTGCTTGCCATTCCTCCGCGCCACAGGATAGCTTGCTCGGGGTCAACAAAGAATCCTATCGAGAGGATTTTTACGCCGTACTTCTCGACAGGCAGGATAAGGTCGCGTCCGTCGATATTCTCACTGTAAGGGCGCTCGTCCTCGACGCTGAACATCTTAGGTATCGAGGGGCCGAAAATATCAGCATCCAGAAGTCCGACCTTGTAACCCAATCGCGCAAGGGCTATAGCAAGGTTGGCCGATACAGTAGATTTTCCAACGCCACCCTTACCCGATGATATTGCGATAACATTCTTCACCTGTGGAAGGAATTTACCAACCTCGGGACGTGCCGCCTGACGACTGACAACGCTGATGTTTCCTACAATCTCGACCTCTTTTCCAACATACGTGAGGATGGCAGTCTCGGCCGACTTCACCACCGAGCGGATAAACGGGTCGGTAGGTTTGTCGAATATAAGCGAGAAGCTGACCTTGTTGCCATCGATGCGGATATTATCGTCGACCATTTCGGCCTCGACAAGATTTTTTCCGTTACCTGGGTAGCGCACCTTTTCGAGCGCTTCAAGTATTAATTTGGGATATAATGCCATTATTATTTACTGTTTGATATTTTAAGAAACTGTTTAAATTTCATAATCGATGTCTACGCGGCTCTCGCGCACCTTCTTGCAATATTCGGCAACGGCTACGTGTGCAGGATGCACTTTGTAGCGGTTCATTGCATTGACATCGTCGAAAGTGGATATTAACACTGCGTCATAGGCTGTTTCGCCGGGGTAGCAGTTCACACCAACCTCCATTGAACGAATCTCGGGGACAACACCCACAAGAGCCTCAAGGTGCTCTTTCATCCACTGCGCATTTTCTTTGCGGCTTTTGCCCTCGGCGCCCTCAACAAAGCGCCACATTACAATATGTTTAAGCATAATATTGGTGTTTATTTACGTTTTTCGAGCGAGCTGCGCTTGCTGCGGTTATAACTACGATACTCGTCGAGCTCTATCTCGACATCGGGTTCTGTAAATCCTGTACTCTTCGATAGGCCGAATGAGATATATTTTATTGTGAGCCCGCGCTCTATCCACTGCGACTCGTAGTAGGTGCGAATTTTTAATATATCGCTGACACTCTCCTGTGCGTGAACATCCTCGATGCACTCATAAACGGGCAGATTATTCACCTCGGTAACATATTTTGTATAGGTGAACATAAAATTACTGTCGGTCTTTAGATGCACCACAGCCTCATCGCCAAGAATCTTACCGTAGCGCTCGAGGAATAGTGACGATGTAAGACGCTTTGTAACTTTTTTCATCTGCGGGTCGGGGAATGTGAGCCATATTTCGCTTACTTCACCCCTAGCAAATAGTCGGTCGATAATTTCGATGTTTGTACGCAGAAAGCCCACATTATCGAGTCCGTCACGCAGAGCCTCGGTGGCACCACTCCACATACGTGCGCCTTTAATATCTACACCAATGAAGTTTTTCTGCGGGTAGCGTCGCGCAAGAGCCACCGTATACTCACCCCTGCCGCAGCCAAGCTCAAGCACAATGGGGTTATCGTTGCCAAAAAACTCCTTTTTCCAATTGCCTGCAAGCGGAAACTCAATATTGTCGGCAACCGAATAGGGATGCTCGACAACATTGCGATACTCGCGCATATCGGCAAATTTCTGTAATTTTCCTTTCGCCATTGTATTTAGAAGCTGTTTAAATTTCTAAAAAAAATATTCATATAGAAACTGACGGTTTCGTCGTTTTTTATATTCAAAAATGCCTGTTTGT
>JAGCKB010000075.1 GCA_017647725.1 Bacteroidaceae bacterium | reverse complement strand
CATCCAAGAGCATTACCCCATTAAATATCCTACCCGAGTTAATCCCCAACCGTCGAGCCGCGAAAAACTCATCGCAACGAGTAAATGTACACACCCCGCACACCTCTATTGCATCGGCAGGGACACCGCAAGCAATCAGCTGCAGACGGTTCGCCTCCCAAAGGTCGATATGCCATTTCTCGCCATACCTGCGTGCAATTTTCTCCATTGGGAAATGTGCCTCGGCAAAAGCATCATACACCTCATCACCTATCTCAAAAGCATCAAGCGATATTGAGGGACCAATCACAGCCTTCACATCAGACAGCGAGCAGCCGTAACGCGTTTGCAGCGTCTGTAACGTCTTATCCACAATCCTTGCGACAGTACCCCTCCACCCTGCGTGAACGGCCGCTACAACGCCTTTCACTGCGTCGCAGAGCAGCACAGGGACACAGTCGGCAGTGGAGACACCGATACATAGTTGTGGAACCTCGGTTACAACAGCATCCTTACCGTGCAGTAGCGAGGTCTGTTCCTCGGGGGAAAGCGCAAGGAAAGCCTCGTCAATGCACAGCACCTCGCATCCGTGAGTCTGACGCGGAAGAAGCAATCTATCGTCCGAGACACCCAGCTCGGCGCAAAGGGTTACACGATTCTGCGCCACCGCCTCGGGCCTATCGCCACAATAGTGGGTAATATTAAAGCCGGCGTAAGCACCTGCGCCTACGCCGCCCTCTCTTGTAGTGGAGAAGGCACGAACACCCTCACCTAAATCATATTCAAGAAGTTTCATCTATAAACACCAATATCGTACAGCCGAGGATAATTCAAGCCTCTTATCGTGCACCTGTTAAGAGGCTGTTTAAATCTTAGCGAGTGCCTGCTCAAGGTCGGCAATGATATCCTCGACATCCTCTATACCCACCGACAGACGCATCAGGTCGGGAGCAACGCCCGCCTCACGCAGCTGCTCGTCCGAGAGCTGACGGTGTGTGTGGCTTGCAGGGTGCAGGATGCAAGAACGGGCATCGGCAACGTGTGTAACGATGGCAATGAACTCCAAGCTATCCATAAAGCGTATAGCATCCTCCTTACTACCTTTTATACCGAATGCCATCACACCGCAAGCGCCGTTGGGCAGATATTTCTGCGCAAGAGAGTAGTATTTACTATCGGGCAGTCCGCAGAAGTTCACCCACTCCACCTTAGGATGGTTCTTCAACCACTCGGCCACGCGCTGAGCATTGTCACAGTGACGGGGCATACGCAGGTGCAGTGTCTCCAGTCCCAGATTAAGCAGGAAGGCATTCTCGGGAGCCATCATAGAACCCATATCACGCATAAGCTGTGCCACCATCTTTGTTATATATGCAGCCTTTCCAAAAGCCTTTGTATAGGTTAGTCCGTGGTACGATTCATCGGGCTGTGTCAATCCCGGGAATTTATAAGCCTGCTTCTCCCAATCGAAGTTACCGCTATCGATAACAGCACCGCCCACAGCCACCGCGTGACCATCCATATATTTTGTTGTCGAGTGTGTTACAATATCGGCACCCCACTCAAAAGGACGACAATTGATAGGTGTAGCAAATGTATTGTCAATGATAAGAGGCACACCGTTTGCGTGAGCGATGTTTGCAAATTTCTCAATGTCAAGCACATTCACACTAGGGTTAGATATTGTCTCGCCAAAGAGCGCCTTTGTGTTTGGGCGGAAAGCCTTCTGAATCTCCTCAACAGGAGCATCGGGGTCGACAAGTGTTACCTCAATACCCAATTTCTTCAGGGTAACGGTAAAGAGGTTATATGTACCGCCATAAATTGTTGTAGCCGACACAAAATGGTCGCCCGCCTCACAGATATTGAATATAGCATAGAAATTGGCAGCCTGTCCCGAGGCAGTCATCACAGCACCTACACCACCCTCAAGGGCAGCAATCTTCGCACCCACGGCATCCACTGTAGGATTCTGCAAACGGCTGTAGAAATAACCCGAGTCCTCGAGATCGAAGAGACGTGCCATCTGCTCACTTGTATCATATTTAAATGTAGTACTCTGATAGATAGGGAGCACACGAGGCTCTCCTTTTTTGGGGTTCCAACCACCCTGTATGCACAATGTGCCCAAATTCATTTTTTTCTGCATAGTATTTTATATGTTTTTATAAACTCTTTTTTATCATTGTTTGTTGCTTGTCACAACATTATTCCCGTTGCTACACCCCAAAAAAGGATTGCTTGTAGGGGCGATTTTTAATCGCCCGCATCCGCAGCCTATTTTTCTGTTCTAATTTTGTCAATCATCATAACCTTATACTCCCCACCGTCTATTGATAGTTTTACTATAAACGAAGCAGTACCGCTCCTTAGTTTCTTCGCCATAATGCTGACGGTATATCGCACCACCTCGCCCGGGAGCAGTTTTTCTATTCTCTTCATTGGCGAGATTTCTATATTTCTGTTGCTGCACACAACAAGAGGGTCGACGGTGGCTATTGTCCTGTCCGAATTGTTTATTATGTCAAACGACAGCTTGGCACACTCTCCCTCGTACAGTGTATTATCGCCATTTGCCGGAAGAAATTGAATTTTACCCACCGTAACATCACTCTGCTGCGAAGCCTCGTCAATTGCCTGCAGCATCTGTTCACGGCGTCTATCCTGCTTACTTTTCTTTGCCGAAGATGTGACAGCGTCCGCCTCGGTACTCTTCTTCTTAGGCGCATTTAATGTATTACCTAACATTGCACCTGCAACCGCACCTATTGCCGCGCCTGTCGTGCCACTGCTCCACGAGTCGCCCGTTGCGGCACCTACAGCACGTCCCACAACCGAGCCAAGCTGCAGCCCCACAATTGTACCTGTTGCCTGCTGCGATGTTTGTGTTACGCACCCCGAGAGCAGCACAACCGAAATCATTGACAGTACAATTCTTTTCATAGCTACTAAATTCCGATGGCGAAGATAATACTATAGATTGACAAAATTCACATTTAAAAGATTAAATAATATAAAAAAGCAATATTATAAGCCGTAATTTAACAAAAAAGGTCAATAAGACATACGATAAATAATGTCGGAACAGAAACATTTGCCACATATTATCCCTCCCCAAGAAGAGATAAAGCAAATACAAAAAAGAGAGGGTATCCTCACGGATACCCTCTGACATCTATTAAGTAAGTAATTATTCAGCTGTTGGTGTAGCCTCTTCAGTTGCTGCAGCCTCAACGGCGGGAGCGTCTGCCTTCTTAGTCGAACGACGACGACGTGTCTTCTTGCCGGCAGTCTTAGCCATATTCTCGTTGTAGTCTACGAGCTCGATGAAGCACATCTCGGCAGCGTCACCCTGACGTGTGCCAAGCTTGATGATGCGTGTATAACCACCGGGACGCTCAGCTACCTTTACTGCGATCTCCTTGAAGAGCTCTGTAACGGCCTCCTTGCTCTGGAGATAGCTGAATACTACACGACGTGAATTGGTTGTATCGTCTTTTGACTTTGTGATCAAAGGCTCAACAAACTTCTTAAGCTCTTTAGCCTTTGCAAGAGTCGTAGTGATTCTTTTGTGCATAATCAAAGAAACGGCCATATTAGAAAGCATAGCCTTTCTGTGAGATGCAGTACGACCCAAATGATTGAAAGATTTTTTATGTCTCATAATTATTCTTTGTCTAATTTATATTTTGAAATATCTGTTCCAAACGAAAGATTCAGACTCTCGAGCAAATCATCAAGCTCAGTGAGCGATTTCTTACCAAAGTTACGGAACTTAAGAAGATCGGTCTTGTTGTACTGAACCAACTGGCCAAGAGTCTCAACGTCGGCCGCCTTAAGGCAGTTAAGTGCGCGAACCGAGAGGTTAAGATCAACCAGCTTGCTCTTGAGCAACTGACGCATATGCAATACCTCCTCATCGAACTCCTCGTTGCCATCGATGTCGCTGGCCTCGATTGCTATCTTCTCGTCCGAGAATAGCAT
This sequence comes from Bacteroidaceae bacterium, assembly GCA_017647725.1. Classification (GTDB taxonomy): domain Bacteria; phylum Bacteroidota; class Bacteroidia; order Bacteroidales; family Bacteroidaceae; genus HGM04593. The sequence continues at coordinate 897 of JAGCKB010000075.1, read as the reverse complement.
AAAGTGGTAGATAAGGATTTTTGCAGCCTCTTTAAGTGCCTCCTTCGGGTGAATGGAACCGTCTGTTGTAACCTCAAGTATAAGCTTGTCGTAGTCGGTCTTCTGCTCAACGCGGAAGGGCTCTTCAATATACTTAACGTTACGAATAGGAGTGTATATCGAGTCGATTGGAATCATCGTGGGCTCTGTACAGAGCTCACGGTTTTCATCAGAGGGCACGTAACCGCGACCCTTGTTGATGTTGATTTCAATCTGCATTTTAGCCGAAGAGTCGAGGTGGCAAATGACTAACTCGGGATTTAACACTTCAAATCCGGTCAAATGCTTACCAATCTCACCTGCTGTGAATACCTCGGTATTCTCAACATTGATAGAGACTTTCTCGGTTTCGAATTCCTCTACGATTCTCTTGAATCGAACCTTCTTGAGGTTCAAGATAATGTTGGTAACATCTTCTTTTACACCGGGTACGGTTGCAAACTCGTGCTCAACACCGGCAATCTTAATTGTGCAGATTGCAAAACCTTCGAGCGACGAAAGCAGGATGCGACGAAGCGCGTTACCTACTGTCTTTGCGAAACCAGGCTCAAGAGGACGAAACTCGAACTTTCCGAAGAAATCGTTCGCCTCCAACATTATTACTTTATCAGGTTTTTGAAATGTTAATATCGCCATTATAATTTATTATTTGCTGTACAACTCAACGATTAACTGCTCCTTGATGTTCTCGGGAATCTCGGTACGCTCGGGTACGTTCATGAACTGACCTGCCATTGCCGACTCGTCCCACTCAAGCCAAGAGTACTTGCTGTGGTTAACACCGGCCAATGAATTCTGGATAACATCGAGAGACTTTGAACGCTCTCGAACACCAATAATGTGGCCGGGGTTGATAAT
>JAGCKB010000074.1 GCA_017647725.1 Bacteroidaceae bacterium | reverse complement strand
TGAACTTGTGGCACACGATGCTTGGGGTGTCATAGGCGAGGGTACACACGTGCGCTTCATTGTCGATGCCGAGAGATTTATGGCAAAAGTAAAATAATAGGCCTTGTCGATATAGCTTTCTGAGCTAACGAAGAATAAGGAAATAAAAAAACCGCCCCAAGGGGAGTAGGGCGGCTTATCCGGGCAAACGCTTTTGACCGTTCGGGCATCGACTTTCACAAGCAGATGCTACCGGTTTTAATCTATTACTATGAAAAACACATTAATACAACGCAATATTAATGTAAAAGTTCGGAAGTAGCGCAACGATTTACACTTTTTAGCTTGAATTTAATCTTTTTTTAAAAAAAAGAGAAGCGCCTTTCTCTGTTATAATGCAATAAAACAATAAATAAAAATATATAGGCAATGGCAAAGGAACTTATTCTTATAAGAATAACCGGTGAGGATCGTCCCGGACTTACAGCCTCTATAATGTCGATACTATCGCATTACGGAGTAACAGTGCTCGATATCGGACAGGCCGATATACACAGCACACTCTCTTTGGGAATACTCATTCGCGTAGTAGAGGAGAACTCGGGACACGTAATGAAAGACCTTCTTTTTAAGGCAAGCGAAATAGGTATAAACATAAAATTCCAACCTATTGATGCCGACGACTATGAGGCATGGGTAAACAGACAGGGAAAGAACCGATATATCATAACACTGCTTGGTCGCAAACTATCGGCGAAGCAGATAGAGGCTGTAACCCGTCTTATTGCCGACCAGGGGCTGAATATCGACTCGATACGTCGTCTCTCGGGACGTATCTCTATAGCCGAACCTAAAAAGAATGTGCGTGCCTGCATCGAATTTTCGGTTCGTGGAACACCGCACGACCGTAATTTCATTCAGTCAGAACTGTTGCGCCTCTCAAGTGAGATGGGAATGGACTGCTCGTTCCAAATAGATAATATGTACCGCCGTATGCGTCGACTCATCTGTTTCGATATGGACTCGACACTGATACAAACCGAGGTTATCGATGAACTTGCGATGCGTGCAGGTGTTGGCGATAAGGTAAAGGAGATTACCGAGCGTGCCATGCGCGGAGAACTCGATTTTAAGGAGAGTTTTACTGAGCGTGTAGCTCTTCTCAAAGGCCTTGATGCAAGCGTAATGCAGGATATTGCCGATAAACTGCCTATCACAGAGGGTGTCGACCGTCTTATGTATGTGCTTAAACGTTATGGTTATAAGATTGCCATTCTCTCGGGCGGATTCACCTATTTTGGCGAGTATCTGCAAAAAAAATATGGTATAGACTATGTCTATGCCAATGAATTGGAAATAGGCGAGGATGGTAAACTAACAGGACGTTATCTTGGCGAGGTGGTTGACGGTCGTCGCAAAGCCGAACTGTTGAAACTTATTGCACAGGTCGAGAAAGTGGATATCGCACAGACAATTGCAGTGGGCGATGGCGCCAATGACTTGCCAATGTTAAGTGAGGCGGAATTGGGTATTGCCTTCCACGCAAAGCCGCGTGTCGTGGCAAATGCCAAACAGTCGATAAATACCATCGGTCTTGATGGCGTGCTCTATTTCTTGGGATTTAAAGATTCCTATCTCGACGAAAAGGGACGTGAGTAGTGAGTAAATAGTAGTGGATATAAAATAAAAGTTCTACACTGCTTAAATGAAGAAACTCCATAATCTTGCTTTGTTTTAAGCAAAATTATGGAGCATATAAAGTGTGGTAAAAGACAAGAATATAAAATAAAACGACCTGCCGATTTGAGCATTGTTAAGAGGCTTGGCAGGTTCTACTGAGTGCAAAGATATAACATTATCTTCACATCTGTAAATGAACGATACGAAAAATACGAAAATAATGCTAAAATAGCACCTCTAAAGGAACACTTTCATACCGTTTATCTCAAAAATACAAACATCTCGTATGGTGCGAATTTGACTTCGTCGAAATTGCTTGCGTTCATTGTAAAAGCAAAACTTGTTTATGCTTTTACTCACTTGCCAGCAATATTCCCGGCTTTCGAGCAGCTTTATTCGGCGAGTGCCTTTGTAGAAATCGTACCGAAACGGAGAGGGTGACCCAAAAGTAAAATGGGTCACCCTCTTATCTTATTTATAGTTCTATTAATTAAAAAGTGGTCGGTTTATCTTCTGTTGTAATGTTGAAGATAAGTTTTTCATCCCCCTCTTTATGCTCTACAAGGATAGAATAGCCGCTTTTTAATGCACCGTCTAACAATAACTCCGAAATCTCGTCCTCGATATAACTTTGTAGAGCTCGTTTCAGCGGACGGGCACCAAACTGTACATCATAGCCCTTATCGGCAAGGAATTTCTTGGCACTGTCATCGAGTGTAATGCTGTAGCCAAGCTCCTCGATGCGTCTCTTGATGCCGGCAAATTCAATATCGACAATTGTTGTGATGGCATCTTTGCTCAGTTGGTCGAAATTGATTATTTCGTCAACGCGATTAAGAAACTCGGGAGCGAATCGTTTGTTAAGAGCTTTCTGAATTACTTCGCGAGAATACTGCTTGTTGCCCAAGCGCTCTTCGCGTGCAAATCCGACGCCCATTCCAAAGTCTTTCAGCTCGCGTGTACCGATATTAGAGGTCATAATTATCACTGTATTACGGAAATCGACAGTGCGTCCGTAGCTATCGGTGAGACGACCCTCGTCCATAACCTGCAACAGCATATTGAATACGTCGGTGTGGGCTTTCTCAATCTCGTCGAGCAGGACAATAGAGTAGGGACGGCGGCGTACTCGCTCGGTAAGCTGTCCGCCCTCTTCGTATCCTACATATCCCGGAGGTGCTCCTACAAGGCGCGAGACAGTGAACTTCTCCATGTATTCGCTCATATCAATGCGTATGAGTGCATCGGCTGTACCGAACATAAATCGTGCAAGTTCTTTGGCAAGCAGTGTCTTACCCACGCCTGTGGGGCCGAGGAACATAAATGTACCGATGGGCTTTGTGGGGCTTTGCAGTCCAACGCGGCTGCGTCGTATCGATTTAGATAGTTTCTCGATGGCGCTCTCTTGTGCTACTATCTTGCCATTTAGCTCATCTTGCATTCCTTTGAGACGGCTCCACTCATCTTGTTGCATACGTTGGAGTGGTATTCCTGATATCATAGATACAACGTTTGCTACATCTTCGGCATCGACACGCTGGCGCTTGTCGCGAAGCTCTTGCTCCCATTGTTCCATCATCTGCTTGTGCTCGGTGGTGAGACGTTTTTCGTTGTCGCGGTAGTTGGCTGCAACCTCGAACTGCTGTGCGCGAGCAGCCTCTTCTTTGCTTTTTTTGGCCTGGGCTATCTGACGCTCTTTCTCCTCAATCTCCTGTGGAACACTTATATTTGTTATGTGCATACGTGAACCTGCCTCGTCCATTGCATCAATGGCTTTGTCGGGGAAGCTGCGGTCGGTGATATATCTGTCGGTCAGTTTGACACAGGCCTCGAGTGCCTCGTCGGTGTAGGTTACATTGTGATGCTCTTCGTATCTCTCTTTTATATTACGTAATATTGTAAGTGTCTCCTCGGCGGTTGTTGGCTCTACGATAACCTTTTGGAAACGGCGCTCAAGGGCTCCGTCTTTCTCTATGCTCTTGCGGTATTCATCGAGTGTGGTGGCGCCTATGCACTGCAATTGGCCACGTGAAAGGGCGGGTTTAAGGATGTTTGCCGCATCCATTGAACCCGGTGTCGAGCCTGCGCCAATGATTGTGTGTATCTCGTCGATAAATAGAATAATATTGGGATTATTCTCAAGTTCGCTGAGGATGGAACGCAGGCGTTCTTCGAACTGTCCGCGATATTTTGTTCCGGCAACAACGGCAGTGAGGTCAAGTGCGACGACACGTTTGCCGAAGAGAATGCGTGAGGTCTTGCGCTCAACGATGCGCTGTGCCAATCCCTCTACAAGTGCCGATTTACCAACACCCGGCTCGCCTATGAGTACGGGGTTGTTCTTTTTGCGGCGGCTCAAAATTTGCGAAATGCGCTCAATCTCTTTTTCGCGTCCCACTACAGGGTCTAAGCGGCCCTCGCTTGCAGCTTTTGTCATATCTACGCCAAAGTTGTCAAGTACGGGGGTGTCGTTTGTCGATGCAGTGGTTGTCTGTTGCCCAATGAAACTACCTTTGCTGTTATTTCCGTCGTTGTTGTGAATAGGTTTTTCATCCTCCTCGTCGTCATCGGTAAAGCCGAATCCGGCTGCAGGCATCTCACCGCCTTTGCTATTGCGTATTGCTTCGCGTACGCGGTCGTAGGTGATGTTATTGCTTCTTAATATACCCGATGCGGGGCTGTTCTCGTCTTTAAGTATGCCCAGGAGAAGTGCGCTCTCTATGTTTGCGTTCTCTTTTAGATTACGAGCCTCAAGGGTGGTGAAACGAAGCACTTTTGCAGCGTCCATATTCATCTCAATATCGCTATTGGAGTCATCTGCGGTGTTGTTGCTGCAATCTTTTAATCTAATCTCAATATCACTGATTATTTTCTCCATATCTACATTCAGTCGTTCGAAGATGCGGCGGGTGCTCTCGGTGTTGCGGCGTATCATCCCCAACAGAAGATGTTCGGGGCAGACGGTGCTGTTGTGCAAACGTGTGGCCTCTACCTTTCCCTGAGATACAATCTCGGTTATTTTTTGCGAAAATTCATTGTTCATAACTTCTTTCTCCTCAATCAATCCTTGTTGTGAATAATCGTATTTTGTAATCGGCGGCGAAGATAATACCAACCGATTGATTGACATAATTATTTTATATAAGATTCCTTACAAAAACCGTGCCAAACTATTAATAATCCTAAAAATGACACTCTTTTATGACTCTTTTTCATCTTTTTGTCAACTTTTTTGCCTTTTCGGCTCTTATTGTCAGAATTCTAATGCCATTCATTGTGGTGGAATCTGTTTATAAACAATTCAAAAACAAATCTCGAACAATAGCGAAATAAATTTTAAACAGCTTCTTATTATACGATTTTTTTCATTAATTTTGTGCTCTTGAAGCAGTGGCATCCTGTGGGATGCGTTGCTATGGCTAATTTGATTAAGTAAAAATAATAGAATAAGTATGTATCGTACAACAACTTGTGGCGAGCTTAGACTTGCCGATGCCGAGAAAGTGGTTACCCTAAGTGGATGGGTGCAGCGTGCCCGTAAGATGGGAGGTATGACATTTGTCGACCTTCGCGACCGTTACGGAATAACACAGATTGTATTCAGCGAGGATGTAAATGCCGAACTTTGCGAGAAGGCTTCACATCTTGGACGTGAGTATGTCATTCAGGTGACAGGAACAGTGTGTGAGCGCCAGAGTAAAAATCCTAATATCCCCACAGGTGATATCGAGATAATCGCTCAGTCACTGAATATTCTTAACAGTGCCGAGACTCCTCCTTTTACTATAGAGAACAATACCGATGGTGGTGATGAATTGAGAATGAAATATCGCTATCTCGACCTGCGTCGCGATTGTGTGCGCAGTAATCTTGAGTTGCGTCATAAGATGACAATGGAGGTGCGTCGTTATCTCGACTCAATGGGCTTTATCGAGGTAGAGACACCTATGCTCATCGGTTCTACTCCCGAGGGTGCTCGCGACTTTGTCGTACCCTCTCGTATGAATCCCGGTCAGTTCTATGCCCTGCCTCAGAGTCCCCAGTTGTTTAAGCAGTTGCTTATGGTTTCGGGATTCGACCGTTATTTCCAGATTGTAAAGTGCTTCCGAGACGAGGACTTGCGTGCCGACCGTCAGCCCGAGTTTACTCAGATTGACTGTGAGATGAGCTTTGTAGAGCAGGAGGATGTTATCTCGCTCTTCGAAGGAATGGCAAAGCACCTTTTTAAAACAATTCGTGGAGTAGAACTTACCGAGGCGTTCCCCCGTATCACTTGGCACGACGCAATGAAATACTATGGTAGCGACAAACCCGATACACGTTTCGAGATGAAGTTTGTCGAGCTTATGGATATTATGAAAGGACACGGTTTCCCCGTATTCGACAGCGCTGAGTACATTGGTGGTATCTGCGCAAAAGGTGCTGCTACATATACACGCAAGCAGCTCGACGCACTTACCGATTTTGTACGTCGTCCTCAGATTGGTGCAAAGGGAATGGTTTATGCACGTGTCGAGGCCGATGGCAATGTAAAATCGAGTGTCGATAAATTCTACTCACAGGAGGTGCTTCAGCAGATGAAGGATGCCTTTGCTGCCGAGCCGGGCGACCTTATCCTCATCCTCAGTGGCGATGATGCAATGAAGACACGCAAACAGTTGTGTGAGTTGCGTCTTGAGGTAGCAGGACAGCTTGGCCTGCGCGATAAGAATACATTCTCGTGTCTGTGGGTGGTAGACTTCCCCTTGTTCGAGTATAGCGAGGAGGAGGGTCGTTATATGGCTATGCACCATCCCTTTACTTCGCCCAAGCCCGAGGATATTCCTCTCTTGGATACTGATATGGGTGCTGTACGTGCAAATGCTTACGATATGGTCATCAACGGAGTAGAGGTCGGTGGCGGTTCAATCCGTATCTTCGATAGCGCTTTGCAGAATAAGATGTTTGAACTCCTTGGCTTCACTCCCGAGCGTGCACAGCAGCAGTTTGGATGGTTGCTCGACGCATTTAAGTATGGTGCACCTCCTCACGGTGGTCTTGCTTACGGTCTCGACCGTTGGGTGAGTCTTTTTGCCGGTCTTGACAGTATACGCGACTGCATCGCATTCCCCAAGAATAACTCGGGACGCGATACAATGATTGATGCTCCTGCGGCACTTGAGCCTTCACAACTCGATGAACTTAATATTGCACTCGACCTTAAAGAGAAATAATATGGCAAAGAAGAGTGATGCAAAAAAACGCAAGGCAGCTCGCAAAAAACTGCATAATTGGCTGGTGCGTATAGCAATTATTGTAACTGTGATTGTTTTTCTTGCATTTATGATTATTCCTCTGTTTCTTGAGCCGAGAGTAGTTTCATAATCCAGATATACATAAGATGAGGGTGTCCAAAAGTGAAATGGACACCCTCTTTGTCATAACGCATTTTTGTAATCCTTATCTTGTTTAATATATATGATAGAAAGAAAAGAAGAACGCCTTTTATCACTTGATACCTTGAGAGGTTTCGATATGTTTTTTATAATGGGTGGCGGTTCTTTGCTGCTTGCAATTGCAAATTTTTTACCAGAAGATTGTCGTGCCATTGTAACTGAACAAATGGGGCACAAAGCTTGGAATGGTCTTGCATTCTATGACATTATATTTCCGCTTTTTCTCTTTCTAGCAGGTGTTTCGTTCCCTTTTTCTATGGCAAAGCAATTGTCTGCCCAAAAGAGTAAAGGAGAAATAACACTTAAAATTCTCCGTCGTGGCTTGTTGCTCGTATTCTTAGGTGTGCTGTATAACGGATTTCTGCAATTCAATTTCGATACGTTGCGGTGTGCCAGCGTGCTTGGTCGCATTGGTCTTGCATGGATGTTTGCTTCGCTTATATATCTGTGGTTTGGTAAAAAGATTGCATTATTCTTGTCGGCAAATATTTTACTGATCTATTGGGTATTGTTGGTATTGGTTGTAGCGCCCGATGCTCCGGTAGGTGCCGACTCTTTATCAATGGAGGGATGTATTGTCGGCTACGTCGACCGTCTGTTGCTTCCCGGCCAATTATATCTCGAAATTCACGACCCCGAGGGAATCCTTTCCACACTTCCCGCAATAGTGACAGCGCTTATCGGTATATTTACCGGCGAGTTTATACGTAGTGAGTGGGGAAGCGGACACAAAAAAAGTCTTGTTATGCTGCTTGTTGCATTATCTCTTCTTGTTGTAGGTTATTTGTGGGGGATATTCTTTCCCATAAACAAAAATCTTTGGACAAGTTCTTTTGTCTGTTGTGCGGCAGGGTGGTCGCTTCTGCTATTTGCTGTTTTTTACTTCGTTATAGATGTACTCAGATGGAAACGATGGACTTTCTTTTTTCGTGTCATAGGAGTGAACTCGATAACAATATATCTTGCACAGCAGTTCTTTGACTTTAATAAACCGGTAAAGACAATTTTTGGCGGTGTGCTGACAATGCTCCCGGAGAATCTCTATGCAACAGGCAATTGGCTCGCCTATATAATGATATGTTGGACGCTGCTCTATATTCTTTACAAAAAGAAAATATTCTTAAAAGTGTGATGTTTCTATTATATGCGAGATAATTTTTGCCTTTCGGAATAAAAATAATCGAAAATACATTGTAAAATTTTGCATTGGATAAAAATATTCCTATTTTTGCAATAAGTAGCAGCACGTTAAATGCTGTTGTTGTAGAGAAAAAAATTAAATAAACTAACTTAAAATATTTACTCCAATGGACAATCTTAAGCAAATTGTAGCGCAGTTCGACATTCAGGGTGTTGTAAGCGAGGTAAAGCCTCTTGGTAACGGACTTATCAATACAACCTATCGTGTTGTAACCGAGGGCGATGCTCCCGACTACGTACTTCAGCACGTGAACAATGCCATCTTCCCCGATGTGGAGATGCTTATGAATAACATAAATGCAGTAACCAACCACATTCGCGGTAAGTATGAGGCAGCCGGTGTTGAGGATGTTGAGCGTAAGGTTCTACGCTTTGTTCCTGCAAAGGATGGCAAATATTTCCACTTTGACGGCGAGAAGTATTGGCGTATAATGGTATTTATCCCCGATACAACTTCGATGAGCGGTGTTACACCCGAGAGCTCATATATCGTAGGTGAGACATTCGGTAACTTCCAGGCAATGTTGGCCGATATTCCCGCAGAGTTGGGTGAGACCATCAAGGATTTCCACAATATGGAGTTCCGTCTTTGGCAGTTGCGCGAGGCTGTGAAAGAGAATAAGGCAGGTCGCCTTGACGAGGTTCAGTGGCTTGTTGACGAACTTGAGAATCGTGCCGAGGAGATGTGTAAAGGTGAGCAGCTTCACCGCGAGGGTAAGCTTGCTAAACGCATCTGCCACTGCGACACAAAGGTCGACAACATTCTCTTCGACAAAGATGGTAATGTGCTGTGCGTAATCGACCTCGATACAGTGATGCCTAACTTTATATTCTCTGACTTTGGCGATTTCCTTCGTTCGGCAGCCAATACAGGTCGCGAGGACGATCAGGATCTCAACAATGTAAACTTCAATATGGAGATTTTCAAGGCGTTCACAAAGGGTTACCTAAAATCGGCTCAGTGCTTCCTTACTCCCCTTGAGATTGAGAACCTTCCCTACGCAGCAGCTCTGTTCCCCTATATGCAGACTGTACGTTTCCTTGCCGACTACATAAACGGCGATACATATTACAAGATACAGTATCCCGAGCACAACCTTGTACGTTCGAAGGCACAGTTCAAACTGTTGCAGAGTGTTGAGGCTCACAAGGAGGCAATGCAGGAGTTTATCAAGGAGCAGTTGGCTTAATATAAAAGCAACGTAAGGTAAACAGACATCTATAAAAAGATGTCGGCAAAAGAATAGGGGTGTGCCAGACAGATTACTGTGGCACATCCCGTTTTTTTATTATAATTATTGATATACATTATGAGAAAACTACTATTGTCGTTTATGCTAATTGCTGCTGCAGCGGTATCTGTGGCGCAAGATTGGGTACAATACGTAAATCCGCTGATGGGAACCGAGTCGAGTTTCGAACTCTCGGCGGGAAACACTTATCCTGCCATCGCGAGGCCTTGGGGAATGAACTTCTGGACTCCTCGTACAAATAAGATTGGCGATGGATGGCAATACACATATACTGCGCACCGAATATACGGATTTGAGCAGACGCACCAGCCAAGCCCTTGGATAAATGACTATGGGCAGTTTTCTATTATGCCCGTAACGGGAAAAGTATTGCTCGATGAATCGAAGCGTGCAAGCTGGTTCTCGCATAAATCCGAGACGGCATTGCCACATTATTATAAGGTCTATCTTGCCGATTACGATGTATCGGTAGAGCTTACACCAACCGAGAGGGCGGCAATGTTCCGCATAACCTTTCCCGAGGCACAATCCTATGTGGTAGTAGATGCATACGATAAAGGGTCGTACATAAAAATCCTTCCGGGTGAGCAACGTATCGTAGGTTACACTACGCGAAACAGCGGTGGTGTTCCCGAGAATTTTCGTAACTATTTTGTTGTGGAGTTTGACAAACCTTTTGAATATGTGTCGGCTTTTGGAAAAGATACAGACAGTGCATCGCTTCAGTTAAAAGAGAATACTCTTGAGGTGGCAAGCGAACATACAGGGGCAGTGATAGGCTTCTCGACCAAACGTGACGAGGTAGTACACGCACGTGTGGCATCGTCGTTTATAAGCCACGAACAGGCGCTTTTGAATATGCAAGAGCTTGGTGAGAACAGTTTCGATTCTCTTGTTAGCGAGGGACGTCGGCAGTGGAACGATGTTCTTGGCAGGGTCGAGGTAGATGGTGGAAACGTAGACCAGATGCGTACATTCTACTCCTGCCTTTACCGTTCGTTGCTCTTCCCACGTAAGTTTTATGAAATAGATGCGCAAGGTAACACTGTTCACTACAGCCCCTACAACGGCGAAGTGTTGCCTGGATATATGTTCACCGATACAGGCTTTTGGGATACTTTCCGTTCGCTCTTCCCCTTGTTGAATTTGTTATATCCCTCGACTAACAGCGAGATTCAAGAGGGACTGATAAATACATACAAAGAGAGCGGATTCTTTCCCGAGTGGGCAAGTCCGGGTCATCGTGGATGTATGGTGGGAAATAATTCGGCATCGGTGCTTGCCGACGCATATATAAAAGGTGTACGCGTACACGATGTTGAGACACTCTATAAGGGATTGCAATGGGGTACAAAAAACGTGCATCCCGATGTCTCCTCTACAGGACGCTTGGGACACGAATATTATAATACTTTGGGCTACATTCCCTGTGATGTCGGTATACACGAGAATGCTGCACGCACGCTTGAATATGCCTATAACGATTGGTGTATATTGCAGGTAGCAAAGGCTATTAATCGGCCTAAAAAAGAGATTCGCGAATTGGAGAAAAGAGCTCTTAACTATCGCAATCTGTTTAACGAACAGTATAAACTGATGTGTGGCAAACGCAAAGATGGTACCTTTGAACCCAATTTCTCGCCATTGAAGTGGGGCGGTAACTTTACCGAGGGTAACAGCTGGCACTACACGTGGTCGGTTTTTCACGATGTTCAGGGACTTATCGAGCTGATGGGTGGTAGGCAGGAGTTTATCTCTATGCTCGATTCGGTGTTCGCTGTACCGCCACATTTCGATGATAGTTACTATGGATTTCCCATTCACGAGATTCGTGAAATGACGGTTATGAATATGGGTAATTATGCTCACGGAAATCAACCTATTCAGCATATGATATACCTTTACAACTATGCGGGAGCACCGTGGAAGGCTCAATATTGGTTGCGACAGGTGATGAATCGTATGTATACACCCACTCCCGACGGATATTGCGGTGATGAAGATAACGGACAAACCTCGGCATGGTATGTATTCTCGGCATTGGGATTCTATCCGGTGTGTCCCGGTAGTAACGAGTATGTGCTTGGTGCACCATTATTTAAAAAAGCAACAATGCACCTCGAGAATGGTAATACCATTACAATAAATGCACCGACAAATAGTAACGATAATATTTATATAAAAGATTTGCGTATTAACGGTAAAGAGTATACGCATAATTATCTGCTGCATGACCAACTTATACAAGGCGCCATGATTGATGTTATAATGAGCGAGACACCAAATATGAGTAGAGGAGTGGACAGCGACGATGCTCCATACTCTTTTTCGCGTAAGTGATATAATAGACAATGGATGACCCAAAATGTGCTTTTGAGTCATCCATTGTATTATGAGGCCCTTTACATATTACCAAAACCAACCTTTTTTCTTTTTTGGTTGTTCTCCACTTTCGCTGTATATGTCGGCCCAACTCTTTTCTTTTGTAACCATTTCGTATATTCTACCCCAATCGGGCAGACCGCCTAAATTTCTATCATCGATGAACAGTTCGGCATCGATTTTACAATAGCCTTTGTTGTTGTCAACTTCCTCTTCGGGGAAATTTTTGTTTACAGCGTAGAACTCCACACCGCGCTCACGGCACCACTCAACAGCCTCGTCAAGAAGGTGACCTTTACGCACTGTCCACAAAATAAGACGATGTTGCTCTTTGGTGAGCATCTTAAGTGTTGCTGTGGCAAAAGGAATCTCCTTGCCAATTTCGGGATATTTGTGCTCTACTATAGTACCGTCAAAGTCAACTGCAATTACCATAATCTTCTATTATTGTTTATTTCTTATATTCGTGTGCTAAATTAAGCATTTTTCGCCAATTATAATGTGCGATGAGAAAAAATAATATATATTATAGGCTTATTTTGCTTTATAACCCAAATTTTTATTAAATTTGTCTTTTAGAGTATTATTGTATGGTAATTGAATAGACTTAAATTTAATTATATGAAGAACTTTAATCGAATTTGTGCAACTCTTATGTTGCTTGTGTGTGTCGTGTCGCTAAATGCAGGCGATTGGTTGAAAGATGGTACGAAGAAGAAACCTTTCGACCTTTTTAGAACATACACTTCAGAGGCTATCCCTTATCGTATTCCGGCTATTGCCAAGACAGCATCGGGCGACCTTGTTGCCGTTGCCGATTACCGTTTCTGCCGTGCCGATATCGGATTCGGACACATCGACCTTCACGCGCGCATAAGCAGTGATAATGGTAAAACCTGGGGTGATGTGTTTACTGTTATCGCAGGAGATGGTAAAAAGGTAGATAACAACCCCAATCTTTCGCTTACCGCAGGCTATGGCGACCCCTGTATCGTAGCCGACCGCGAGAGCAACAGAGTACTTCTTATCTGCGTTTGCGGTTATCAGACCTATTTTGCTGCAACACGTGAATATCCCAATCAGGTGGCACGCCTCTACAGCGAGGATGGCGGAAAGACCTGGAGTGCTCCCGAGGTTATCACCGAGCAGTTCTATGCTCCCATTGATAATGCTCCTATGGGTCCCATAAAATCGATGTTCATCGGTTCGGGCAGAATACATCAGAGTCGCTATACCAAGGTTGGCGAATACTACCGTCTCTATGCTTGTATGCTTGCACGTGATAAGGATAATAACTTCTGTAACTTTGTTGTCTATTCCGATGACTTTGGAAAGAATTGGAGTATTCTTGGTGGAACAGATGTAGCACACATTCCCGCAGGTGGTGACGAGCCTAAGACCGAGGAACTTCCCGATGGTTCTATTTTGCTCAGCTCGCGCTGCGGTGGTGGACGTCTCTATAATATCTTCAAATTTACCGATGCAGCCAAGGCCGAGGGTACTTGGGGCAAACACGCTTTCTCGGGCGAGAAGAACAACGGTGTTGCTGCACTCAACAACTCTTGCAATGGCGAGGTTCTTGTACTTCCAGTAAAGCGCAATAGCGATGGTAAGGATATGTATATCCTATTGCAGTCGTTACCCTTTGGCGGTGGACGTACAAATGTAGGTATCTATTATAAAGAACTTGCAGCGTCAGAAGATTTTGATACTCCCGAGAACATTGCAAAGGATTGGGACGGACGTTTCCAGGTTACATACAAGGCTTCGGCTTATTCTACAATGATTCAGCAACAGGATGGAGCAATCGCTTTTGCTTATGAGGAGGATACTTATGGAACACAGGGAGGTGGTTATACTATTGCCTATAAGAGCTTCACTGTGGACGAGATTACCGATGGTAAATACAGCTACAACGAGAAAGTGAATCGTAAAAAGTTTCTAAAGAAATTGGCTAAGTAAAATAAAAACTCGCTATTAAATTTGCTCCTCTATTGTCGTCAATAGAGGAGTAAATTTTGTTTACGCATTTTGTCTTTAAATATTGAGAGTATCAAT
>JAGCKB010000073.1 GCA_017647725.1 Bacteroidaceae bacterium | reverse complement strand
GGAACTCGCTTCGCTCAAACAGCCTCGCACTTAATCCAAAAAACATCTACCATTTTACTAATTTTCCTATGGCGCACCAATGAACAACCTTATGATTATATGAAAAGGTGGGCTTGCTTTAGTATTTTGGTTGTAAAAGGGGCAATATCAGCTTCGTCAATAGCACTTTTGGGGATTATTCTATTTTTATCGGACAGTAATAATCTCTATTAGAGTTTTTCTATAGCACTGCATAGTGCGTCTACCGACTCGGTGCGTGTTGCCCAACTTGTGCAGAAACGTACAATGTCGCGCTCGTCGTCGTGCTTGCCCCAATACTCAAAGATAAATTCCTTACCAAGAGCCTCTTGCTGCGCTTTTGTGAGAAGCGGAAATTGCATATTTGTTACAGAATTGTTCCATAGCTCTATACCTTTTGCCTCGAATGCTCGGCGTATGCGCATTGCTTGTGTGTCGGCGTGCTTGGCAAGAGTGAAATAGAGGCAATTATCGCCACCTTGCATAAGTTCCTGAAACTGTATACCAAGCAGACGACCTTTTGCCAACATTCCTCCGTGTTGCTTTATTGCGTAGCGGAAACTGCGTTGCATCTCTTTGTCGCTGAATACTACAGCTTCACCAAAGAGGGCACCTACTTTTGTGCCGCCAATGTAGAAGGCATCGCAAAGGCGTGCAAGGTCGGATAGGGTGACGTCGCATCCTTCGGCTTGTAGGCCGTAACCCATTCGTGCGCCGTCGACAAAGAGATATAATCCGTTTTTATGGCAGAATTCTGATATCTCGGTAAGCTCGGCTTTGCTGTAAATTAGTCCGTTCTCGGCCGGGAACGATAGATACACCATTCCGGGTTGCACTGTGTGCTCGTGGGCGTGGTCATTCCAATGATTCTCGAAGCACTCCTTTATCTGTGTAAGCGATAGGCGACCATCGTTGGTGGGTATTGCCAGCACTTTGTGTCCTGTAGCCTCGGGTGCGCCTGTCTCGTGAACATTTATGTGTCCACTATCAGCCGAAATTACTCCCTGATAACTGCGTAGCAGTGCATCTATTACCGTTACGTTTGTTTGTGTACCTCCAACCAGAAACTGTACTCCTAATGTCTCGTCAAGGCAGTGCTTGCGTATTGTTTCACGAGCTTGAGAGCAATAGGGGTCTTCGCCGTATCCTGCAGTCTGGTCGAAATTTGTTCTTACAAGAGCATCAAGAATAGAGGGGTGTGCTCCCTCTATATAATCGGAATCGAAACGTATCATTTTTATCGTGAGTCGGTTATTTACACCGGGGCTTATTTATTCTTCGCCACCGGGTGTGTGTAGTATGAGTGTTGTTGCGCCGAGTGTTATAATCGCACCATCTTCGATGCGCAGTCTCTCGCGGTCGCCCAATATGCGGTTCATAACGAAGGTACCTGTGACGCTTGGATTATCGCGCAATGTGTATATGAGTTCGCCTGCGCCGTTGCGTTTTACATTCAGTATGCAGTGGCGACGGTCCATACTTGGGTCGCGTGTTTCGATGGGGTGAGATATTACAGTTCCTTTGTTATAACGGCCTATAACATTGTCTCCTTCATTTAGTTGCAGTGTTTGCTTAAAGCAAAACTTATTCTCTATTACAACTAAATGACCAAAATCTTGTTCGAGTGCCTCTTCCTCTTTTTCGCCTATTCTTATGGTAAAACTTTTTCGGCAGTGGTCACATTCAAATACAAGGGCCATTCCCTCGGGGTAGCCATTATCATCGAATACAATAGGGTGGTCGCACTTGGGGCAAGTAACTCTTTTCATCCTTTAATCCTTACTTTGAAGTGTCTTAGTTATTGAGTATCCAAGCATCGGGGAATGTTGCTTGAATTGTAGATAGATTATCAAGGGCTTCTCTCTCGGTAGCGTATGTGGCAACTGCTACACGGTGGCGTTTGCCGCATACAACAACTTTGTAGTCCGACTGCATCTTAATGCTTAGTTCGCGTATAGCCAACTGTGCATTATCGGCATTGGGCGAACTTGCAACAATTATGTGGAATTGTTTTGCCGATTCGCTCTTGGACTCCTCTTGCTGCAATGTCGTATCAGTTACAGGCTGCTTGCCAAGAGTATTCTCTTGAATGGCTGTTGTGGCTGTAACGACAGGCAAACTGCTGTTTTTGCTATCAGCCGGTGGTGATACAACCGATTGATAATCGTCGGTTTGAGTATTTGATATTGTAGGATTGGGATATGTGTTCTCTTTTGCTTTTGTTCTTGAAAAGTTGATAGGAGAAATCTCACACTCTGTTACATCTGATATCTGCTGCGGTGCCTCTGAAGTTAGCTGCTGCATCATTGAAATGTGCTCGGATGATGCAAAGTTGCCCATCGATGCCTTAATGCTCTTCTCAAATGCCTGTTCGCTTATAGGTGTTACGAATATGAATGTGAGTATAATGGCTGCTATTGCTGCGATGTATTTACTTATGTCTCTGCGCTTTATGGTGATTGTTCTCTCCTCGATATTGTGTACCTGAGCAATTTGCAGAGGGGTAAAGCCAAAATTCTCGGGGTCATCAATGCTGTTTGCTGCAGCTTCAAAGGTAATCTCGCTGTTGATATTCATAGAGAATGAACCAAGCTCGCCAAAACGCACTGTGCCTTTGCGCGACAGTGTGCGCTTTAGCGATAGTATGTCGTTGTGTAGCATTGCCGCAGCGGCCTCATAAGAGAGGTTGTGGATATTCATATACTGCGATGTGAGAAGGGCATCGTCTACCTTTACCTGAGGGTTAAAGCCCAGGGCGCGGTGGGGCGGCATAAACGTCTGTTCTTCTATGTTGTAGTGTGCAGGTACATTATATGCCAAAAATGCTCCAAATTCGGGTATGATAACGCAATTATGGCGTGCAATAAGGTGCACTATATGTTGTTCTAAATTTTTCATATTGCAGGTTTTATTCATTGGTTTAGGCTTATGTGCCTTATAATCAATTTTTTGCACTATTATGGCAAAACCTCTTCTGCAAATGTAATAAAAATTGTTTATATGATGACAAATTGTGAAGTTTTTTTTATAATATTTTTCTTCCAACACAAATAGGTTGCCGTTTTTTATGTATCTTCGCAACAATTAATAAGAAAAAAATAGAAAATGTTGCGTAAACCTATTGAAATAGAGCTTCTTGCGCCTGCCCGTAATGTCGAATCGGGTATTGCTGCCATTGATAATGGAGCTGATGCGGTGTATATTGGCGCAGGTAGTTACGGTGCTCGTCAGGCAGCAGGTAACTCCATCGAGGATATTAAACGTCTTGTCGATTATGCTCATATTTTTGGGGCAAAAGTGTATGTTACACTGAACACGATTATTTCGGAAGAGGATATTTCGGATGTTGAAGAGCTTATAGTAAAGCTTTATTCTATAGGGGTTGA
This sequence comes from Bacteroidaceae bacterium, assembly GCA_017647725.1. Lineage (GTDB taxonomy): Bacteria > Bacteroidota > Bacteroidia > Bacteroidales > Bacteroidaceae > HGM04593. The sequence continues at coordinate 4,338 of JAGCKB010000073.1, read as the reverse complement.
TGCGCTGATTATACAAGATTTAGGAATTTTGGAAATGGATATTCCTCCTATTCCTTTGCACGCGAGTACACAGATGGATAATCGCACCCCTGAGAAGGTCGCTTTTTTGAGTAAGGCCGGACTTCCTCGTGTTGTATTGGCACGAGAACTATCTCTTGAGGAGATTTCTGCTATTCATAATGCTGTTCCTGGTGTCGAGATTGAGGCTTTTGTTCACGGTGCGCTGTGTGTCAGTTATAGTGGGCAGTGTTATGCCTCGCAGCACTGTTTTGGCAGGAGTGCCAATAAAGGTGAGTGTGCTCAGTTCTGTCGTCTTCCATTCGATCTTGTCGATGCCGAGGGTAGTATAATAGCCCGTCAGAAACATTTTCTGTCGCTTAAGGATATGAACCGTAGTGCATATATCGAGCAGATGATGGACGCCGGTGTTGTCTCTTTTAAGATTGAGGGTCGATTAAAAGATGTTTCTTATGTCAAGAATATAACAGCGCATTATCGTAAGCAGATAGATGCTGTCCTTGCGCGTCGCCCCCAGTATGTACGTTCTTCTTTTGGAGGCAGTGAGTTGCAATTTGTCCCCTCGCCATACAAGAGTTTCAACAGAGGGTTTACCGATTATTTCTTGTCGGGCAAGCGCGGTGATATAAGTTCTTTCGACACTCCTAAATCTATGGGCGAGCCGGTAGGGCGTGTCAGAGTGGTCTCTCGACAGTTTTTTACTATGCAAGAGGGAGTTGGTTTTAATAATGGCGATGGAGTCTGCTTTATTGGAAATGACGGTCGCTTGCACGGATTTCGTATAAACAGGGTGGATGGTGCGCGTATTTTTCCGCAGAGTATGCCGCCGCTGTTTCCCGGTGCCATGCTTTACCGTAATTCCGATATTGCATTTGAGCGTGAGTTGGCGCGTCCCGATGCTCCTCGTCGTCTCTCGCTGTCACTCTATTTTGGTGAGTGCGCAGATGGTTTTACTCTCTCGGCAAAAGATGAGAGCGGGGTTGAAGTGGGTTTATCGGTTCCTTTTGCAAAGGAGGAAGCTCGTAAACCGCAGAGCGAAAATATTAAGAATCAGTTGAGTAAGTGGGGTAATACTCCCTTTGTGGTAGATAAGGTGGACGTTAATCTTTCGAAAGAGTGGTTCGTACCATCCTCTCTTCTGTCTGATATCCGCCGCAAGGTGTGTGATGCGCTCATTGAGGAACATAAAAAGCAGTATGCGAGAGAGGAAAGAAATGTTTTGCCGACCTCGCATCCGTATGTAGAGAGTGAGCTAAGTTATCTTGGCAATGTATCGAATTCGTTGGCACGAAAGTTTTATAAGCGTCATTCGGTAGAGAAAATATCTCCGGCATTTGAGGTGGAGCCTGTTGCAGGTGTTCCCATAATGTACTGTAAGCACTGTATAAAGTATAGTCTCGGGTGGTGTAGCAAGAGTGGTGAGAGGCATTGTTACAGAGAGCCTTTCTTTCTTCTTTCGGGCGATGGCCGCAAGTTTCGTCTGCAGTTCGATTGTGCTTCTTGTATGATGAAAGTGATTGCCGAATAGTGTAAAAAGATTTTCTTGAATAAAAAATAGGATTTTTCTTTTGTTTTAGTGAAGAAATCACTAATTTTGCACCGAATTTATTGGAAAGATGCCAGAGTGATCGAATGGACCGGACTCGAAATCCGGCGTACGGCTTTGCCGTACCGTGGGTTTGAATCCCACTCTTTCCGCAATACTTCAAACAGAGAAAAGCCCAAGTTTACTTGAGGCTTTTTTTGTTTGAAGTATTGCAAAGGATGCCCGCGGCAGCGTCGGGATGCACGAAGTGAATCCCACGATGGTTTTAATGATGGATAATTATTATAAAAACATATTATGAAGATAACAGTACTACAGCAAGATATTGTATGGAAGAATATTCCTGCAAACTTGCGACATATGGGTGAACTGCTCGAAAAAGCCCCCCGTTCCGATATTTATCTTTTTCCCGAAATGTGCTCAACGGGATTCTGTATGCAACCACAAGGTGTTGCTGAAGAGGTGAACGGCCCAACAGCACAGCGTATGTTGGAGTGGGCCAAAAAATATGACGCAGCTATTGCAGGTACGGTAATGACTCACGAGAACGGTAAATATTACAATCGTATGTATTTCGTGACTCCCGAGGGTATTCTTGGATACTATGACAAGGTTCATCTTTTTGAATATAGTGGTGAAAATCTTGTCTATTCGCCAGGCAGTGAGCGTACAATTTGGGAGTGGCGCGGATTGCGCATTCGACCCGCTATATGTTATGACCTTCGATTCCCGTTGTTCTTACATAACGACCAGGGGTATGACTTGTTACTTATCTCGGCCAATTTTCCCGAGAGTCGTATTCTTGCTTGGGATACCTTAGTCAGAGCACGTGCCATAGAGAACCAGTGTTATGTGGCTGCATCTAATCGTGTTGGTGTCGATGAGTATGGTAATTATGTCGGCCACAGTGTAGTGCTTAGCCCTTACGGTGAGAAACTCGGCGGATGTCGCTCGAAAAGTCAGGGTAGCGCTTCGGGTGATATCGACCCAGATATGGTTGCAAAAATGCGAAAGGCATTTCCTCTGATGCAGGAGAGAATTGATTGGAGATGATCTATAAACAAATTAAGTAGCCTATGGGCTACTTAATTTGTTTATATGCAAACTGTTACACTAGTGATAATTCGTGATAGGGCGGTATCCCCTGCATAAAAGCATAGCTGTTGTTAGTGTAATCCATTTTGCAACAGTAGTGCTGAAGTCCGTTACTTACAATAAGATAGTCGACGCGTAGTACAAGGTTGTATCTCGAAATCTGTGCAAATACTTTTGAATCTATTTTTACCGTAGGTGCTTTATATTCTATAATCATTCGTGGACGAAGTGCGCGGTCATAAACTACGGTGTCGCAACGCCGACGTGTGTTGTTGAGTGTTATGCTTGCCTCATTTGCCATAAGGGTGGACGGGTAGTTGTGCTGCTCAATAAGGTAGTGGATAAAGTGCTGCCGCACCCACTCCTCGGGAGTGAGAGCTACATATGTGCGCCTTAGATTGTCGAAAATCATAGGCTTGCCATCTTTTTCTGTTATTGTGGCAGTGTATTCGGGTAGGTTTAGTTTTTGCATTCCTTTTGTTATCTTTGAGCTTGGAAAAATATTTATCGCTCGTTTCTTTTGTTATCTTGGCAGCAAACTGCATTCCTTTGTAAAGCTAAAGCTCCAGTCGTTGCAAGCAACGTTAATTTCGTGTTGCCGCTTAGAAAAACATTGAATTTAACTTCGTATTATTCGTAAGACAAAGTTCTGCTTCGCTCGTTGCGTGTGAAAATTTATTTTCACCCACTCGCTTATTGAACTTTTGCTCGTTTCTTACTATCTTTGCAAAGATAGACAAAAAGTTAATAAGATGGCAAAATATACATACGAATCAATTCTAACCGAACTTAAGTCGGGGGTGTTTCATCCCGTTTATTATCTTATGGGAGAGGAGGGGTATTACACCGATCGTATTACCGATTATATTGCTAATAATGTACTTACCGATATTGAGCAGGAGTTTAATCTTACTGTCTTCTATGGTATGGATACTAATATCGAGAATGTAATCTCTGCTGCGCGACGTTATCCGATGATGGCCGAACATCAGGTTGTTATAGTAAAGGAGGCGCAGATGATAAAGAATATCGATGCTCTTGTGGGGTATATTCATAATCCTCAGCCATCGACGATTTTAGTATTTGCTCATAAGAACGGTTCGCTTGATAAACGTAAAAAAGTGGCATCGGAACTCGATAAACTTGCTGTAGTACTCGATTTCAAGAAGATGAAAGAGGATAAGTTGCCGGCTTTTATTATGGGGTATGTGCGTGAGAAGGGGCTTGCTATTGATGGAAAAGCAGCTATGATGCTTGCCGAGTCGGTTGGTGTGGATCTCTCGCGTATGGCGAGTGAAATTGATAAGCTTGCTATTGCTCTTACAAAGGAAACGAAACTTATTACTCCCGAAATTGTAGAGGCAAATATTGGTATCAGCAAGGAATTTAATAATTTCGAGCTACAGAATGCTATCGTGAATAAAGATATTTATAAGGCTAATCGTATTATCAATTATTTTGCTCAGAATCCTAAAAAGAATCCTATTCAGATGACGCTTGCTTTGCTTTTTGGTTTCTTCTCTAATTTGATGATGGCGTATTATGCTCCCGAAAAAAGTGAGCGTGGAGTGGGCGATTTTCTTGGTGTTCGATGGGGTATTGCCGATTACATTAAGGCAATGCAAAATTACAGGGCGCTCCACGTAATGGAAATTCTTCATCTCATTCGCCTGGCCGAT
>JAGCKB010000072.1 GCA_017647725.1 Bacteroidaceae bacterium | reverse complement strand
TAACTCTCTAGCTAATATACGAAAAAAATCTTAAATAGCCAAATTTTTACACTAGTAAATGATTGATTACTAGACAAAAAGAGCAGTCAACCCTAAAATTGTGGGTCAACTGCTATATTATTGCCTTTATTTATTTGAAAAAACTTAGAAGTTCCTTTCTTATATCATCAACTTTTGCCCTCTCGCAAAATTCTCTTATCTTGTCTATGATTTTATGATACTTCTGTCCTATCACTTTTTTTTAGACAAAGTTAGTGTGGTAATGATGCATTAAGGTTGTTGTTTTACCCAATTATAGCACTGCCACAAAGCAAGTACATACAATTTGTAGGCAAAACAAAAACCGATGTTGCCAACCTAGTCGTAGCAACGTGCAAGCACTACTCGGAACAGTAGTCTATGGTGCGAGTATCGACAAGCAAGCCCTCGGGGCCACCATCGTGGCTCGACATATTATATAGGCAAACATCGAAACTGAAACTGCTCCAGATGAGTTTGCCACGATTCTCGTCAAAATACCTCTGCATATCAGCACAAACGCTTTTGAACTTTGCTACAGCGTAATCCTTCTCACAAGGTCTTTGTGCAAACTCGTAATTTACACTATCGACATTGGCCATTATCTCGGTCTGAATCTTCAACGGATTCTCATTCACCACTATCTTATATATGGCCAAAGGACCATCGAGTTCGCACGAAGCAAGAGCAATTCCAGCAATAGATAACAGCAAGAAAAATGATACTTTGTTTATTAATGTCCTCATAACATATACTTTTTACACAATAGATGAACTATTATCAGTGAGCCCTCACTGCATTTTTCGGGTGCAGTGAGGGTATACTGTAACTTACTACTTTCTTCTTGGTAACTTACGTTTCTCGAATACTATTATATCATCATTATTCACCTCCTCGGTAGCAGCGTTCATAACCGCCTTAAGCTCGAGCTGACGGCGCTTAATCATATCGGGTACAATGAGTCCTGCATCGTAGTCGGCGGTGGTAAACGAAACTGTATTACCATAAATAAACTTATCCTCGTAATAGACAAACGAACGGTAATAATAGGTTGTATTAGGTTCAAGTTGTAATGCCTTAGAGAATAGTCCTGTTGACGTATTCAATGTAACATCAACCTCACGCGTAACATTCTCGGTATCATTATCGAGGTCAGACTTGCTTGGTGCATACTCGAATCCGACAAAAATCTTATCGGTTCCCTGGGTATTGATGATATTAAGGACATCGCTGTTCACCTTACCTTTAAGTGTTGTCCACTCGTCATTGAGTACTGCCTCGAATGTCTGGACATTGAATCCGTTCTCGGGTTTACTACCCACATTCAACTCTTTTACGTCGCTACGGTATATCTTTTCGCTTCGCGCAGGCTGCACCGACAGACGGCAGTAGAACTTAGAATCCCAATTAAGGTCGGGGAGTTCCAGCTCCCATTCGTGCTTGTCATCTTTTTTTCCCTCATCGACACTCTTGAAGATTGTCAAAGGATCGTTCATCTTCTTATCCTTCGATATTTCAAAGAATACAGTTCGGTTCTTGTCGGCCTCGGTCTTTATTGAGTCGTTGATGAGTTTCCACAAAAGATCGTTTACACGTCCTCGCAGTGTACCGTTATTGCCCTCGACGCTTGGTGGGTCAAGCGTTACCTTATATTCGAGTTTCTTTGTCTTGAATTGGTCTATTTCACTCTTGTAAACGGTCTTAACACCATCTACTGTCTTCTCTACCACATATCTGTAGTAATATGTTGTAGAGGGGTCGAGGTCTTCCAACAGGAATGCCATCATATAGATATTCTTTTTATTGTCGAGTTCCCAGGCCGCCTTATTATCGACACGCTCGTCATCGGCAGTTCCCATATAAATATCCTCGACCTTCTTGGAATATTCTATTGTAATCTCCGATTTTCCATTGCCATAGGGATATGTTACATCGGCAGTGAGTGTAGCCTTATCGGGCTCGGGCACCTCTATGAAATTATCTATAGGTGCAGGAATCTTGAACGAGATAGGCTTTGTCTCTATATGTTCATTGCCATCATCGTAAATAACCTTTGCATAGTATGTGCGACCGGGTTCCCAACCTTTCTCACTTAATAAGCCAATGTCGTAATCGGCTTTTTCGTGCTCGCGGGTAATCTCCGATGCTGGAATCTTAAAGATTCTCACAATAATCATCTCGTCGAGATAGTCGCTGCGGTCGTAGGGTTGGTTGCCATCCAGTTCAACTCCTCCACCATTCTCCCACGTGTCATCATCCTCGCTCACTACTACCTTATATTTAGACTTATCCGAGACACCTACAAATCCTCGGTCGGTCATAGCTCCCAAGAATACATTATCGTAGTTTACGCTTGCCTTAAAGTCATAGAACACAGGTTTGCTCTTGAACGTAACCTCTTTACCCAAGTATTTCTTACTTGTTGTATTGTCTATTAAGAAGGCACGATAGGTATACTCCTTTTCGGGCTCCAACTTGCCATCGACGTCCCAATAGAAGCCTCGGGTTCCAAAGTCGTTGAGCAGAGCAGTAAAGGTCAGATTACCCGGGTTCATTGTAATTCCGACAGTGAATTTATTGTCCATGTGGTTATAACCCTCCTCGTCCAATACCGACTGGTGCACCGAGCCATTTAGCAAAGCACCGACAGCGGTAACCTCATCGGGTTCCAAAGTTTCAGGAGCGTAGTAGTTTTGGAAGCCTGCATCCCAAGAGTAGCTATACATATACTTATCGTTCACCGAGTCATAAATATATGCCAAAGCCTTAAAGGTCTCTTTTGAGTAGTCGCTACGCTTAATAGTAGTCTCCATTGTGGTGTCCTTAGGTACTCCACCCACGAAGAGTTTAATTCTATCGAACTCCTCATTTGTCTCTATGTCACGAAGTATGAAACCACCTTCATTAATGTACGGACTTTGCAGCGCATCTCTCTCGAAAGTAGCCTTTAGCTTACAATTATCGTAGGTCTTGTCAACCTCACGCATTGTAACCTTATAGGGGATATAAAGCTCATCTAATTTACCTATGATACCATATCCTGTAAAGAATGTATTATAGGCATAAGGATAAATAGAGAGCTGACGTCCTTTAAGTTCGGGTCTGTTAAGATTTATGCTGAAGCTTACGTCATTGGGTTTTATCGCGTTAAACTCGCCAAGATCTGCGGCAACATAATCGGGTTTCTCGTCATATAAAGCATTTGGCGAGTCATCAACGAATATAAGTCCTGCATCGTACGGGAATATGAGCCTTAACGTATTCTTTAGCGTTCCCGAGTAGTTGTAATCGGTAAATGTTCTTTTTGTTATCTCACTGGTATTTGGCGCTGCATCCAATCGGTAAAGTTCCCAGAATACCGTAGGCTCTATATCGAATTTCTCCAAGAAATCACTTAAAGTGAAAGAGAAGGCATCATTTGCGACATAAAATCCAATATCGACCAAGGCACCCCACTCTACCACGAAATTGGTTCCTTCGTTTAGTCCGCTGAAAATCTTGGAACGCTCTTTGAACCAATCGGGCTTGTCCGATACCTCTCGGTCTATCTGACCGAATTTATATGTCAGCTGTGCCGAGACTTTTGGTCCCGTACCAAATTTAAACTGAAACTCGAGTCCCTCACCGGCAATACCTATTCCCACTTTTACGTGGAAAGCAAGGAAGAGTTCTCCTTTCAGACTAATCTCGCCCGAAGCATCTTTTTCAAATTGCAAGGGATTCTTTTTATTATCCTCTTTACTGTCGGTCCACCTTACATCCTTATCATCGCCACTTACGATAAAGCCTACCGACCGTTTAATACTGATACCTGCCTCGCCACTTATCTTAGCCTCTAACAGATAGTCCCAAGTGATTCCAAAGTCTATATTTACACTCACACCCGGGATTACAACTACCGGAATAGGCACTGAGATAAAATCGAACTCTTTTTTATCATCTTCATCGGGTTTAAAATCGACGCTTGCCTCGAATGTCACCTTTCCCTCGGCCGAGAAATCGACACCGCCCTCCATACGCTTGAAATCTAAGTGCCTATCAATTATAAGAGAGAAATAGGCAACGCTTGTAGCCTTTACATTAGCCGTAAAGGTTATTGGTCCCTCATTCTTTTTATCGTCCAATGAACTGACCTTTATTTTACCCTTATCACTAATGGTAAGTTTCTTCGCAATGGCAGTAGCCTCGGTAATTGATTCTACTTTATTCACATTATCGGTAAAGTCAGTGCTCATATTATCGTCACCATCACCAGCACGTGTATGAAGCCTTTTAAGCACCAGCCTCCTTTGCACGATTTCTTCTGGTGTTACCTCATTGTCGGGCGATACTCCCGACACGCCACTTGTATATAACACATCATATACCTCTTCGAGTCCCAATGTGCCGCATTTCATCTCGACCCATCCTTTTATGTAGTCGACATTTATCTTCTCGACACGTCCCATAAAGCCATTTGGCAGTTTGCCACGGAATATATTACAGATAACTTTCTGCCCGACTTTTGGCATTGGAACTCTTGTGAGACAGTCTATTCTGAAATAGACAGTATGCACCGTATCACTCTCGACGATAAACTCGAACAGACGCTCATCAATCTCAAAAACTCCGGCAGCATACTGCATCTCGGGGACCTTGAACATAAGGCTATCAATGTCGTTGATGAATATGCCTAATGTATCGGGGTACAGCGCACCGTCGAAAAGCATCTGAACAGGTTTTCTATAACTGTTTCCAAGAGAGTCGGTATTCGAGAAAGTTATTTTCCAGTTACCGCCCTCGGGAAGCATAAAGTGCTTACTATCCTTGCGCATCACTCCGAAAGATTGCTGATAATCGACCTGCGCAGCAACCGTTGGAGCAAGTACGAATGTGGCTATTACTGCCAACAATATGTAATTCAATAACCGTTTCATCGTACTATAGCTTTAATGTTAATATCTTTTACCTTGGCCACGTATGTGCCCGCCGACAGGTGTGCAAGAGAAACAATGCCACCCTCGTTTATTGTGGCTGTGAGCATTATCTTGCCGGCAACATCGTAGACATACAGTTTCTCGCCTATGAGTGAGCGGTGAAAAGTGAGCACGCCGTCGAAATAGCGCATAGGATTCTTCTCGCTAACATCGGCAACCTCATCTATTTGTGTATCTATGGCTTCGATGAACTTCATAGACTTCACCTCGCCACGCTCGAAAATATACTCCTCGCGAGTACCAATGACCTCGATTAACTGCACATTATTACCCTCTCTTTCCTCGACAAAAGAGTAGACATATGATTCGGCATCAATCTCTATATCGAATACACGTCCGTCGGTAAGGGTTATGATAAT
>JAGCKB010000071.1 GCA_017647725.1 Bacteroidaceae bacterium | reverse complement strand
CAAGAGATAAACACAGTACTATACCACGTTGTTAAAATGTTAAAACGACTCCCTTTTAATGAAGTTTGGAAACGTTTGAGAGTGCTTAGCAAGAATGATGTTAATGAATATGCTAATTTTTTTAACGAATTACATAAGTACATGGAAGCTGGTACGGATGATGATATAGCAGAAGAGCGTTTTATATATCTTCTTGAGGATTTATCCGAAAACTCAGATGTGAAGATTTTGCTCAATGAGGCCAGTGCAGACATGCCTGATATAAACACATTGCAACAAGAGGTATCTGGAACCAAGAAGAATGTCATTGTAGCGATGTATGATAAATCTGCGCTTTTTTCATATGTATTTGCTGCTTGGTGTTCGTGTCGATTATGTCTTGCACTAGTATACAACGATTTGAAATCAGCTCTTTCTAAAAATAAAACGACGGAAAGTGATCTTGAACAACTATTCAATAAAATGCATACAATTGTTGAATTATCCCAAGATAAGGATACCGAACGTATATATGTAGAGAAGAAAAATTTATATCGTGATATAAAAGTTGCTATAAAAGAGAAAAATATCGATAAAATATTGATGTGTTGGAATCGATGCTATTAGAAACGATTATCTACTGCGGAAAATGAGATCTTAATATTGTATGTTATATTAAACACTCCGATATATAGTATATCTCAGCGTGAAGAGATTGTGGATTACTTAAGAACTACAATGTTCAAGTACTTGTTGCAACAGAAATATAACATTTTCAAAAAGAAATTTCCGGATGTTATTGATTGGAAATTCTGTGATTATTTACCAGTTTCTTTAGAGTTGCCAGAAGATGCTAAGACATCGAGTTCAATAGAAGATGATTGCCCGCATAACTATGTTAAAGAAATGTTGGGTCCTAGTGATTCTCTTAAAAAGCAAATTTCGAAACTAGGTGAAGGCAAATACAGAGAGGTACTAGAGGTACTATACAATTATCTTTCAGGTGTTGAGACCTACAATATAGGTAAAAAGGCCAAGTATATCGAATGTAATAAAATTGATTTCATTTATCTTTTGGGTGGTGAACTGTTTGAAGGGGAATGCACAACCGACGATCCGATAATAGAATGGGTTGAAGGGACAAAAACAAACATGAACGGTTTCTTTTATGCTTTGTATGGTTGCAGCAAAGGTACTGCATATGATAACTTGGGTAAGGGGACAAAAAAGGACTGTTATTGTTTTCGGAGCAATAGTACTAGAGAACGAGTTAATATAAAAGAAAACCGTAAGAAGTCTATAGAGTGTATGAATCAATGGATAAATATATTCAAAAAGATTGGCGATAAAGTAGTGAAGGACTCGATCAGCAAGAAATAAGAAAAGAGAGCAAAAACAGTCTCTTTCTAACAGATGTCTTGTGTGGTGTATTCGATTGGTGTATAGTTATTTAAGTGTGATTTTGGGAGACATTTTATAAGGTGGTAATAGTGGACATCGCAGAAGGGAATATTGCTCAGTTGTCCACTTCATTGTCCTTTGTGAATGAATTGTTATAGTCTTGATTTTGATACAATGAGTAACAGGGTCAATGCATTGAAGCCCCTAGAAAATTTTGCATTGAAAAAAAAACAACCACCTAACTCGTATTTTACTACGGGTCAGGTGACTTCAAAGTTACTGATATCAGTGTGTAAGTAGGGGTGTAACAATGGGTGTAAAATTACACTCTAGGGGGATGATAGAATTTTGTGTATAATATATTGATTCTTCAGTAGCTTGTTGTTTGTACTGTAAATGTTGTCAATATTGTACTATTGAGAGACACGCATGTTCCCTAGATTAAATGTTTGTTAGATCCCCCAAGATTCTACTGCTGTTGCTTTTAAGTTCTACATTTGTAAATGTTCTCAACTCTTGAACCAAAGCGACAATCTGCTCACGGGTCGGTTCTAGAAGTTTAACCTCTCTATTGGTATTGCAGCCGATATTAACCTGAAAAGGTCTAATCTTTCTTAGCATCTCGACGAGCTCGTCGTGGTCGAAATCCATTATAGGCTCAATTGTAACCATAACCGAAAAACCCATTGCTTGGAGCTGTGCCATAGCATCAGCTCTCGCTGTCATGCTTTGAGCTTTTGAGATCGGATAATCTCTGTTGCTTTCAATGGTCGTCGCAAAGTAGATCCTATCCTTCAATTGCATCAAAGGGTGATTGATAAGTTGCGGCTCAAGGGTTCTACCGGGGTTCTTTGACTGCAATAAATACTTATTCTCTGGATACTGCAAGCATTTGTCATAAACCTGTAGAATCCACTCGGTAGGAACCGCATCTGCAAACATATCAGTACTGGTTCCCAAGAATATGAACTTGTTTTTGCCGTAATTGACTTTGAGTTCATATTCATCCAACCTCAATGTCTCATCACCGTGATAATGTCTGAAGATAGCCAGCATATAACAATAACTACACTCGTGCGGACAAAGTCCTTTAATAGGGTTGCTTGTGTGCGTTACAAAAGCATACATATTTCCATTCTTCTTGTTCATAAATTAAAAAATCTGAATTAATAAATTGCTGAATTTTTTCATAACTCTAAAAATTTAACTATAATTTTCATTATTAAGATTTTGAGGGTTTTTGAAACGGCGTGTTTTTTAGCATCCTTTTTTGATGCTTGATAAAGGATAAAAAAAGGGGTAATTTAGAAGGACTGAAATCTTTATACGTGTAATTTAAATTTAAAATTTATGAAGACAGAGATTACAATTTGTGCGCGTATAAGTACGCCAAACATTTTAAAAGATGTAGAGATTAACGAAGTATTAGCGATGATTCAGAACGGTGTATGTTACAACCAAGATTTGAGGGAAGTAACAGCCTTTATACAATCGCAAAGTAATCACGATGTACAGAACCAATTGAAGTTACAGTATCTTCCTGTTGCACTCTTTAACGGCACGTTCAGTTACAAGAACAGTGCCGGGTTGAAGGAGTACTCAAACTTTACAGCAATCGACTTTGACCGTTTCAATAACGAGCAAGAGTTTAACGAAGTTGGTAGCCGTCTTTGCAATACCCCTTGTGTCTATGCAGTATTCAGAACCCCAAGCGGTAAAGGATTGAAGGCTATAGTAATGCACGACAACGACAATCCTGAGTATCACGAAGAGTTGTACCTTCAACTGCTGGCAAAGTTCAGTACACCGGCAACAGATACATCGGTAGGCGACATCTCAAGAGGTAACTATATATGCTACGACCAGAACTTATGGGTAAACTACAACTGTGTACCTTATCACTTTGTACATAATCCACAATTTGTAAATAATAAGGTGATAGCGTCCCGCGCGTGCGCAACGCTCGACAAGGCAACCCTGCGGAATGCCTTATCGTTATTGAAACCTTTGAGTAAGAAGTCTGATGAGAGTATAATAAACATACTCAATGCCAAATGGAGAAAAGACTCCTCAAGATGGAAAGAGGGTAACAGGGCAAACTCAATATTCAATAGCGCGTCGGAACTCTGTCGTGCAGGAGTCGATATGGATAAGAGTATAGATTACCTTATTGCCTCCTATAAACCAACTGGGATGAGCGAAAGAGAGATAGAGTATCAGGCTGTAAGAGGGTATCAGAATAATGTGGATGGATATGGTTGTACAAGAAATGTGTTCGATAATTACGGTAAGATAAATGGTAATGATGAACTCTATTGGCGGCCCTTGGCCTAGACGGACGACAACTACTATATTTTCTATTATTATGTCGTTCTTCTAAGGCGTAGCGCAGCGCGCGCAGCCTGCCAATATAACATAATCATAAGAGGACTTTTTTTAATACATAATATTCTTATTAGGGAAAATGAAGAATTTTTCCAAAAAATGTCCCCATAACCCTTATTAATGAAATGGTAAACAATTATATAAATTATTCTTATTATGATAGATAACAAAGGGACAATAGAAGTTACTCCTGGAGTAAACTATATTAATGACTGGCGAGATGGTAATGGCAGATATGTGCTGGACAAAATAATATCTAACGGCAAAGTGATAATAAACAAAGTCGTTACAGGCTGTGGGTTCACCACCTACAGCCTTTGTAATAAAATTGATACGATACTTGTCTCGCCACGATTAAAACTTATATTGAATAAGATGGAGCAGTTTAACAAAGACGAACCGCTCTGTTACTACTTTAACCGCGAGAAGGGATACGATGGTAAACAGAAGACAATCGATGAACTGGAGAATGAATTTACTTTATACCAATATGAATGCAAACAGAACAAAAGACCGTTGAAGATACTTGTGACATACGATTCGTTTTGTACGCTTGCCTCAATGCTCGAAAGGTATGGTATTGACATCAGTAAGAAGTTTAATATCACAGTCGATGAATCACACTGTCTCATAAAGGATATAAAACTGAAAGAGTATAACAACAAAAGTGTTCTGTCAACCTTTATAGACAGACTGTTCAGATATAAGAACGTGCTGTTTATTTCCGCAACGCCAATAATTGATTATATGCAGGAGATAGAGCATTTCAGAAATGACCATGTATCTTATTACGAACTTTCATGGAGCAATATAGAACAGGTTATACAAAGAACTTTCAACTGCAATAGCGCTCTTAATGCCTTTAACCAGATATATACAAACTACGTCAAGCATCAAAGAGTGTTCGATGTAATATATTTCCCTGATGGCAACGCCCTATATAGTTATGAAGGAGTGGTGTTCTTGAATAGCGTAAAGGAAATATGTGGCATCCTACGTAAATATATAGTCAAAGAACAACTAATAAACCCTGATGATGTTACAATAATATGTGCCGATAATAAAGAAAATCTCAGGGAACTGCATAAAGTACACAGAAAACTCTGTATTGCAAACTCAATACCCAAGGCGGATGAACCTCACACCACCTGGACATTTGTTACTCGTACAGCCTTTGAAGGAGTTGATTTCTATAGTCCATCGGCAAGCACATACGTTATTGCCAACTATAATGTATCGAGCCTTTCTTTGGACATTGCATCAGATATACCACAGATAGTAGGTAGACAGAGAAGAAAGGATAATCCGTTTAGGAATACTGTGCATCTGTTCTATAAAGATAACAAACAACAACTCTATGATAATGAGTTTAATGCGTCGCAAGCTGAGAAGATGCAGGAAAGCCAAAGACAGATAGAGATATGGCAGAGTGCACCAAACCATTGTAAAGAGAGTGCTTTGAATAATATTATAACCTATATAAAGCAATATCCTGACGATCTATATGTATCCACGACCAGTGGTGAACCGGAAATAAACAAACTGCTCATCGTTTCAGAGCGTTACTGTTACGACGTTATAAAGAATCATCATCAATGGTTCATTATGTCATCAAACTCTTACGGAAGAACTTATTCAATGCCTGTGCAAGAACTTAAAGATAGATTAAGCATAGCAAAATCCCTTGCAGATGCTTTAAGAGTAGCATACGATTATTTTGTTTCTGCAGATAACGCTTTGAAAGCAGACTATTTTATAATGCTACGTAATGAGGGATATAACGAAATTGGTTATTATTACAGCAATCTTCCTGCTGAACATATTAGAGCGTGTGGCTTTAATAGCACAAAGTTGGATGAGGCCATTAATAACAATAATGCCGAGTTTGATATCCGAATGCGGCTCTCACAATATTTTGAACTTAATGGGGTGTATACCAGGGAAGAGGTTAAAGGGAAGCTACAAATGATTTATAATGAACTTGGGCTTAAAAAGACAGCAACAGCTACCGACCTTGAAAAATATGTAAATTGTATTCAATGCAAAAAGAATGGTTCGAGGGCATATAAGTTGTTGCCTGGCTAACCGATTGACCGCGCTGTAACAGGTGCGGTTATTTTTTTTGTTGTAGAATATAATAAGATGGGCTTTGTTGACGGGGAATAAAACTGTGATATTTTGATTTTTGTGATAAGTCGGATTATTGGAAAACTTTATGGACGGTCTTTCTTCTAAAGCATAAAGAAGTTGTTTCCTATAAAAGTAATACCTAACTTTGCCTATGCTTAAAAATAGGTAAAAGGAGGTGTATTTTGTTATGTAACAGTGATTTATGTTGATTTTCCGGACGGTGTCGGACACCGTCACAAAACCGTCGCAAAAATAGTCGTTTTTGGGCGTTTTTATAGTAAAAATAGGGGTAAATCAGCTTATACCGTCACAAGAAAAATTGAGCCTTAAATTACAACTTTCATTGGGGTAGTGGTGTTGAAATTTACAAGTCGATTGCATTGAAAAGGGGAATAAAAAAGAGACATCCCCGAAAGGATGTCTCCATATAAAGTATTAGTTATTAGCTAATTACTTGCTCAATGCACCGGCGATATCCACTGCGATAGCCCAATAAGTTGGGCACTCCTTGTCTTTTTGGAGCACTTGCCATTGGGTTCTCCTTGTTTAGTCGGCCTATACAATGCTCCT
>JAGCKB010000070.1 GCA_017647725.1 Bacteroidaceae bacterium | reverse complement strand
TCTATTCGTTGATAATTTTCTACAATAACGTGCGAAGATACATAAATTTGTTCAAATAGTTAGAAACTGTCATAATTTTATTAAAATTATTTCTCTAATTCAGCAAAACAGTTCCTAACATCTGTTATAATTCATCGGACAAAGTGTCAAGCATTTTTTTAACATCCTCATCTACTTTGAATATGCGGCTGCGACAGAAATCTATCAACTGCTGCGCCTCGGCAAGTTCCTGGGTGAGTTTGTCAATATCCACATTTCCGCCTTGTATATGCGACATTATCTCTTCGAGTCGCGCCATTGCAGCGCTATAAGTAATATTCTCATTCATAATAATATACTATTTCACATTACTGATTATTGTACCATCGGGCAGATGCGTCTCAATAGCATCGCCACTTTTTACATCTTTTATAGAGCGCACCACTCGACCGTCACAAGTTGTGAGGCTGTAGCCCAATGCGAGTATTCTCTTTGGCGAATGAGCCTCACATTTCTGTTGCAAAAGGTCGAGCCTGTGTCTATGCTGCTGCAACAGCAGTGAGGTTGCAATAGGCAGGCGTTGTACGATAGTTCTTAGGCGATTCTTTTGCTTTGTCAGAGCCTCACCCACTGCCGCAACAATATTACTGCCTATCGTATCCAATACAGCCGCTTGACGAGCAACAGTGTGAATAAGCAGCTCGGCAGCAGCAGTAGGTGTCTTTACGCGGGTGTGAGCAACGACATCAAGCACCGTATCATCGCGCTGATGTCCGATACCCGTTATAATGGGCAGAGGAAACTGCGCACAGTTATTCGCCAGATTGTATGTATCGAAACAGGATAGTTCACTCGTTGCACCACCGCCACGAATTATAACAACAACATCCCAAGCGTCGACATTATCGGCTATACGATATAGAGCATCTATAATACCACTCTCAACCTTGCTGCCCTGCATAGGCGCCGCAAACAGATGGGGATAAAAGACAAATCCGTATGGGTTGCTTGCCAATTGGTCGCAAAAATCGCCGTAACCGGCCGCATAGGAAGAGGATATTACCGCTATTCGCTGTGGCAGAGCCGGGAAAGGCAGCTCTTTGTTAAGGTCGATTACGCCCTCCTCGGTGAGACGGTTTATTATCAACTGACGCTGACGCGCCATATCACCCAATGTAAATGCCGGCTCGATATCGCAAACATATAGCGAATATCCGTACAGTTCGTGAAACTCTACCGTTACCTGCAAAAGCACCTTAAGTCCGGCTGCGAAGCGCTGTCCCGTCTGCTCAAGAAAATAGGGACGAAGCATTGTGTAGGTACGCGCCCAGATTGTGCCACGCGCCTTTGCCACAATAGCCGAAGTCGCCTCGTCGCGCTCTATAAGTTCGAAATAGCAATGCCCCGAAGTAGCCTCGCGCACCTCGCTTAGCTCGCCCGTTACCCAATAGCGGGCTGGCATCGCATCGCTAATGGCATTGCGTACCATATTATTAAGAGCATATAGCGTAAGAGGGGTATTATTCTCCATCATTTACTCGTTTATCCATTGGTTTATACCGCGTTGCGACGCGATAAAAGCGCCACCAACAAGCTTATTTCCTACATAAAACACAGCCGACTGCCCCGGAGTAATCGCCGAAGCATCACTATGCAGAGGCACCATCCAACGACCATCGCCAACAGGCTGCGGAGCATCGCATGAGATAGGTTTACTACGATAACGCACCCTGACGGTAAGCCCCTCCAAAGGTACAGAATCGACCCACTCGGGTGTCTCAACAAGCATATAACGTGTAACAAGTTGCTCGGCAGTGCCTAACATCACTGTATTCTTCTCGGCATTAATCTTTAGGACGTATGCAGGGTGTCCAAGCGCAATGCCAAGCCCCTTGCGCTGTCCTATTGTGTAATATGGGAAGCCGCGATGCGTACCAAGAACACGTCCCGCAGCGTCGACAAAGGAGCCCTCACGTATGACACTATCCACATCGGGGATATTTTCGCGCAGGAAATCGCGGTAGTCGCCGGGGATGAAGCAGACCTCCATACTCTCGCCATCCTTACCAGCCTCATCAAGATTATTTACACCAAGGTAGCTGCAGACATCGTTTTTTTTCCATCCTCCAAGCGGAAAGATACAACGCGATAATTGTTCTTGTGTAAGACGCCAAAGAAAATAGCTCTGGTCTTTGCGAGGGTCG
>JAGCKB010000069.1 GCA_017647725.1 Bacteroidaceae bacterium | reverse complement strand
GTTTATTTATTTTTAAAGGGCGCATAGCGGGCTATGTAACCGCAAAAAAGAAAGAAACAGGCATTATTGAACATAAAAAACGGCGAAACTATCAGCTTCTGTAAGAAAATATTTTTTAGAAATTTAAACAGCTTCTTAATATTTATTTAAATAGCACATTGATATGAGCAAGAATAAACCCCTTGCGTGGATACCAACACTATATTTCACCGAGGGACTACCCTACTTTGCCGTTACCGTAATATCGGTTATTATGTATAAGCGACTCGGTATCGACAATACTGCAATAGCTTTATACACCAGTTGGCTTTACCTGCCCTGGGTAATAAAACCTTTCTGGAGTCCATTTGTAGATATGCTCTCGACACGCCGAGGCTGGATTATTACCACGCAGCTGATTATGGGCGCGGCGCTTGCCTCAATAGCATTTCTTATACCTATAGAGAGTTTCTTCCAGTGGACACTGTGCATCTTTTGGTTGTTGGCATTCAGCTCGGCTACACACGACATTGCCGCCGATGGTTTTTATATGCTCGGACTCGACGAACAGATGCAATCACTGTTTAGCGGAATACGCAGTATATTCTATCGTATTGCAACAATATTCGGACAAGGAGTACTCATTATTCTTGCAGGAAAACTTGAGACACACACCGGCAACATAGCCTTGGCCTGGAGCATTACATTTGTAATCCTTGCCGCTATTCTATTTTGTATGGGATTCTACCACTCATACGCACTGCCCACTCCAAAAACAGATATTGCACGCAATACAAGCAGTGTGAAAGAGGCTTTCAATAATTTCATTGAAATAATTTCGAGCTATTTTAAAAAACCGGGGATTGTATGCGCACTGCTCTTTATGCTTCTGTTCCGTCTGCCCGAGGCGCAGTTGGTGAAGATGATTAACCCCTTTCTCCTGGACGGAAAAGAGGTTGGCGGCCTTGCCCTTACCACCGAGCAGATAGGATTGACATACGGTACGATTGGTGTAATCGGTCTTATTATAGGTGGTATCATTGGAGGAGTATGCATCTCAATTAAAGGACTGAAATATTGGCTGTGGCCTATGGTGATGGCGATATCGCTCCCCGACCTCGTTTATGTCTACCTGAGTTATGCACAGCCCGAGGATATGATTATAATAAACGGTTGTATTTTCGTCGAGCAGTTGGGATACGGTTTCGGTTTCACTGCATATATGCTATACCTTATATATTTCTCTCGTGGAGAATATGCGACGGCACACTATGCTATCTCAACAGCATTTATGGCGCTTGGTATGATGCTCCCCGGAATGGTATCGGGATACATACAGGAGGCTATAGGGTATAAATACTTCTTCGTATGGGTAATGGTGTGCTGCCTTGCCACTTTCGTGGTATCGGCAATGCTGAAGATTGACCCCAAATTCGGAACAAAACAACAACAATAATATAACGAAATGAGAAGAATTAAGACATTTGCAGTGGTAGCGCTTATGGCGCTCGCTGCACAGGCACAGACCAACTACACACAAGGTCTATCGGTGTGGTTCGACAAACCTACGACATTGGATGGTCGACAAATCTGGTACGGAGGTCGCCCCGACCTTTGGCAAGGAAAAGGAAAGCCCGAATGGGCCGGTGACGGTGCTCATAACCCCGACCAAGAGTGGGAGTCGAAGTCGCTACCCATTGGCAACGGAAGCATCGGCGGCAACATCTTAGGTTCAATAGAGGCCGAGCGCATCACCCTTAACGAAAAGACTCTGTGGCGTGGCGGACCCAATACCGAGAAAGGCGCGCGCCACTATTGGGATGTAAACAAGCAGTCGGCACACCTGCTCGACAGCATTCGTCAGGCATTCAAGGAGGGCAACGATGCAAAGGCTGCCAAGCTAACACGCGAGAATTTCAACAGTCCTGTTGCCTATGAGTACTACAGTGAGAAGCCTTTCCGCTTTGGTAACTTCACCACAATGGGGGAGATTTACATCGAGACAGGACATAATGCCATTGGTCTTGGCGACTACAAGCTCGTCCTCTCGCTCGACTCGGCTCTTGCCGTTGTTCAGTACGAGCGCAAGGGAGTAAAATTCGAGCGCAAGTATTTCGCATCATATCCCGCCAATACAATAGCTATAAAATACAGCGCCAACAAACCCGGCGAACAGAACCTTATACTAAGCTACGAACAAAGCACTGTATCGAGCGGTACATTGCAGAGCGACGGCAACTGCGGCATAATCTTCAAGGGAGTACTTGACAACAACAAGATGCAGTACACAATGCGTATACAGGCCGTTGCAAAGGGTGGCAAGCAGGAGGTCAAAAATGGTCAGATACATATTACAGGCGCCGACGAGGTTTGTTTCTACATTACTGCCGACACCGACTACAAGATTAATTTCGACCCCGACTTTGACGACCCCAAGGCATACGTTGGCGTAAACCCCGACGAGACAACAAACAGCTGGATGCAGGGCGCTCTTGCCAAAGGATATGACGCACTGTTTGCCGAGCACTATGCCGACTATTCGTCACTATTTAACCGCGTAAGCATCGACCTTAACCCCAACGCCCCCACTACCCTTGAGTATCCAGGCGTTGCTTCGTTGCCCACACCTGCACGTCTCAAGAGCTACCGCACCGGCAAGCCCGATTTCGGACTCGAAGAGCTTTACTTCCAGTTTGGTCGTTACCTGCTCATTGCCAGTTCTCGTCCCGGCAACCTCCCTGCCAACCTTCAGGGAATGTGGCATAACAATGTGGACGGTCCCTGGCGCGTCGATTATCACAACAACATCAACTTGCAGATGAACTACTGGCCTGCTTGCGCCACCAACCTCGACGAGTGCGTTCTTCCCCTTGTCGACTTCATCCGCACCCTAATCAAACCCGGTGCCGTAACAGCCAAATCTTATTTTGGTGCTCGCGGATGGACAGCCAGCATCTCGGGTAATATATTCGGATTCACCGCACCGCTTATCAGTCAGGATATGTCGTGGAACTTCAACCCTATGGCAGGTCCCTGGTTGGCAACACACGTATGGGAGTACTACGACTACACACGCGACAAGAAATTCCTTAAAGAGGTGGGATACGATATTATAAAGAACAGCGCCATCTTTGCTATGGACTATCTGTGGAAGAAAGAGGATGGCACATACACCGCTGCCCCCTCTACCTCACCCGAACACGGCCCCATCGACCAGGGTGCAACCTTCGTACACGGCGTTGTACGCGAGATTATGCATAATGCCATAGATGCGAGCAAGGTGCTTGGCGTAGACAGCAAACTGCGTAAGGAGTGGCAGCAAGTACTGGACAAGCTCGCCCCCTACAAGATTGGTCGTTACGGACAGCTTATGGAGTGGAGCAAAGATATCGACGACCCCAAAGACCAGCACCGTCACGTGAACCACCTCTTTGGTCTGCACCCCGGACACACCATTTCACCTGTAACAACACCCACCCTTGCCGAGGCATCCAAGGTAGTGCTCGTTCATCGTGGCGACGGTGCTACAGGATGGAGTATGGGATGGAAACTGAACCAATGGGCACGTCTGCACGATGGCAATCACGCATATACCCTCTTCGGCAACCTATTGAAGAACGGTACTCTCGATAACCTATGGGATACGCACGCTCCCTTCCAGATTGATGGTAACTTTGGCGGCACAGCAGGTATCACCGAGATGCTTATGCAGAGCCATATGGGATTCATCCACCTGCTCCCTGCCCTCCCCGATGCTTGGAGCGAGGGACACAGCGACGGCATCTGTGCAAAGGGTGGATTCGATATCGACATTGCTTGGAACGAGGGTAAACTGACACAGGCTGTTGTAAAATCCAAGAACGGTGGCAAGTGCAGCTTGCGCTACGGCGACAGCACTCTGAATTTTGGTACTAAGAAGGGCAAGAGCTATACCATAGTACTGAAAGACGGCAAACTAAGAGTAAAGTAAACTCTTGTCATAACACCTGTAATAATTCATCCCGATAGCCTTTGGTTATCGGGATGTACTTTTATAATCTGTT
>JAGCKB010000068.1 GCA_017647725.1 Bacteroidaceae bacterium | reverse complement strand
ATGCTAGTCCAATGGTCTTTTTCGGCAGTGAATATTGGACCAAGAGGTTCCCCGTTTACTCAATGCTGACATCATTGCATTGTAAAGGGTGCTACAAGAATTTGCTTCTTTCGCTTACCGATAATCCCGACGAGGCGGTGGCTAC
Source organism: Bacteroidaceae bacterium (assembly GCA_017647725.1). Lineage (GTDB taxonomy): Bacteria > Bacteroidota > Bacteroidia > Bacteroidales > Bacteroidaceae > HGM04593. The sequence goes on along the minus strand of JAGCKB010000068.1, from coordinate 5,837 downwards.
CATAATGGATTTTGTTGTTTCTAATGAGTCCTAAAAAACTGTGGATACCTAATATTCTCTAAATTGAAAGATAATAGAGGAACAAAAGGAACTGAAAGTGCCGTAAAATGTTGTTAAAACGAACTTCAACATAAGTGAGAGATATTATATAGGTACTATTCTATATTTTCTGTAAACAGAGCGAGGTGTACTTAACCGTTCTTATTGCTTTATTCTTCGAGCTCATCCATCAGCGCTTTGTAGAGTGGGGAGGCCGATAGTGTTTCGCGATTGCCGAATACATACATTCGGCGGCGGGCACGCGTGAGTGCTACATTCAGTTTGCGGTCGATGAGCACTCCTTCGGCATCTACTATGGGGCTTGATATTGTCTCAATCCTCTGTGGGTCGGATATTGTGGTGCCGAAAAGTATCATCTCTCTTTGTGAACCCTGGAAACGCTCTACGGTATCAATGACAATTTTGTCGCTGTCGGGAATGTCGAGTGCGGCAATGGCGTGTGCTACCATTGCTATCTGGTTACGGAAGGGGACAATAATGCCTATCTCCTGCGATGGGGAGCACTCAATGCCATTGTCGCTGTGTAGCTTGTGGTAATGCTTTACAAAGTGTGCTATTGCCTCGGCTTCGGGGCGGTTCACTTTGTAGCTTTTCTCGGCATTGGGGTGCTCGGTTGATATAAAGGCGGTGCGTCGGGTGGCAATAATTGTCTCTATTATATTGCTGCTGTCGTAGGTGGCGAATGTCTGTTCCTCTACCTGGTGGGGCAGTGGGATTGGCTGCAGTCGGTCTTTGTAGAAATTGTGATTGGCGAACTGTGACACAATGGGGTGCATACGTCCTTGCAGGTTCAGTGTACCGGTTAGACCGTCTATCTCTTTGTCGTGATAAAAACCGAAAAGTCGCTCGAAGAGCGATGTCCCATAGTCTTTTATTCCAATTGCTTGCAGAGAACCATTTCTTACTATGCTCTCCTGTGGACTTTGCGCAACGACTGCGGGTAACTGCTTGGGGTCGCCTATGAGTATGAATTTCTCTATTGCCGATGTGCCGTCGGGCGATACTGCGGCAAGCAGTCCCGCCAACTGGGATTCCAATATCTGTGTTGCTTCGTCTATTATTGCTACGTGGAATTTCTTTAGTTTGAAAAGTTCCTTGCGTGCGGTGAGCGAGGCTATCGTACCAACGAAAATTGTTGTCTCCTGCATTGCCGAGCGTATGGCATCGCGGTTTTTGCAATCGGCTATTCTGTTCTTTAACAGACGGTGACGGTATTGTGGCAGACAGCTCTGTTCGCTGCCTATGCGCACGTATTGCGGATGTTCGGGCAGACGTTCCAATGTCTGGCATATCTCGTCGACGGCTCGGTTGGTGTATGATGCAAGCAAAATATTCACTCCCTTTTCGCTGCTGAATTCACGTACCATACTGCTTAGTGCCTGCGAGGTCTTTCCTGTTCCGGGAGGGCCGACGAGCATAAAAAGGTCGTCGGCTTGTTTGGCTTTTAAGACAATATTATCGATATATTCACTGCCGTAGCTGCGTGTGAGTGTTCTGCTTTTGTCGAAACGTGGCTGACGTTGTGCCAAAAGCAGGTCGATGCGCTCTTTGGGGGCATCGAAGAGGCTGTAGAGGTCGCGCAGAGAAGAACGGAATGTGCTGTCGAGGTGGTCGTGCTCTATGGCGTAGTGCGACTCTTTGGAGTAGAGTGTGCGGTTGCGCTGTTTGTGCCTTAGATGCAGTGTTACTTCGGTGGGGCTTATGGATGTCAGTGTTCCGCGAGTAACCTGTCGGTTTATCGCTGTGTCGCTATTGTTGTCGCGGCGGTAGACAAAGACTGTGTCGCCTGCACGGAAATTAGGGAAACTATATTCGCTGTCGGTTGGTATATTAAATGTTATATCTGTTATCCCTTCGTTTCCCTCGTCGCTCTCAATGCTTTTTATCTCAAGGTCGATGAGGATATTGCCGTTCTCAATCTTTTCTTCTAAAGGAAGGTTCCATACGTCGGCAAAACTGCGACCGCTCTGCTGTTTTTTGTTTTGCATTGCAGCGTTGCTGTTGCCTACCTTTGCAATCATCATTTCGCGTGCTACAAAGGCTATGTTCCCGAAGATATATTCGAGTAGAAGCGGGTCGGCATTTTTTATGGGGTGCAGAATCTTTTCAATTCGTGGACGCAGGTAGTTTGCCCACAGCTTACCTGTGTCGTTGCGTGTGTTCAGCGCATCAGGTGAGAGGCGCAGCAGTGTATCATGCAATCCGTCTTTGCACATCTGTTGCAGTAATTTCACTATGCGGTTGCGCAGCATCAGTGCTTCGCTTATCTGTCGTCCGCTTGCCTCGTTATTGAAAAAACGGGGGTAGCGTGAGTAGAAGAGTAGTGGGCGTATGCTCTTGCGTGGTGTCTGCAATGAGTAGCATAGCATCTCTTTATATAGTGACATCTGTAGGCAATGCTCCTCTTTGGCGCAGTTGTGATACTCGTCGGCTTTACCCGACTTTAGCTCTATAAGCATTGAGCCACTGCCTTGCAGAAGGTCGATACGTCCCTGTAGTCCAAGTGCCTCGCAAAAGAATGATGGCTCAAGCTGTACGCTCTCCTGGCTGTATCCGCCTGTAGTACTGATGCCTTGTGTGCCCATCTTCTGCTGTATGTGGTTGAACTGAGCGCAGGCGTCGTCGAAGAATTTTTTATCTATTCCGGCGCAGACTGATAGTTGCAGTGGGTATTCACGAAAGAAACTCTCCATTGAGCGACGATAGGTGGCGGGGGCACCGGGGCGCTCGTTCACGCAGTCGTCGAGAAAGATATTGGCTGCCTCTCCCAGTAGTCGCGCCGAGGTATCTTCGCTGCTCTCCAAAAGGTTGAGTATGTATCCTATCGCAGGTGAGCCATAGGGTTGTACGCAACGTGCAAGAGCCGAAATGTCTATCAGGCAGTCGGGCTCGTATATGATGTCGCGAGGGTGCAGACATCCGTCGCTCTCTTGGGTGCAGGATAGAAGATTTATTCGGCAGCCTTTGTAAAGGAGTGACGCAAGTGTGCCGTAGCACGATGCTGTTGGGTAGCTGCTGGTGACTTTGTTATCGTTACTATCGGTGCCTATGATGTAGTCGTTATTCCAACTCTCTACTGTTATTTGTGTGCGTAGGGTATTGTTCATTATATTCGCTTTATTTCGGCGGTGCTGTCACTCTTTACTACTTGGTATATCGAGTCGGTATATAACTCTTGCATCTTGCGGTATCTGTTCCACGTGCGCTTCACTTTTTTTACAAACTGTATGGTCTGCTTCCAATCCTTGAACTCACCGTTGCGGCAGAGGCTGTCGGTGTAGTATGTGGGTTCTCCTTTGAGAATAAGGAATGTGTCGACGCTGTTTTCCCATTTGTAACGGTTGCGTCCATATTTGTTTGCGAGGCGCATTGCATCGTTTATGTGTCCTACGCCGGCATTGTAGGATGCAAGAATGAACGATAGTCGCTCCTCGGGTGCTTTTATGCGTCGGAATATGTGGTTAAGCTCCTTAAGCAGAGTACTTGCTGCCAGAATGTTTCGGCGGGGGTTCATGAAGAGTGAGTCGGGGACACCTACGCCGCGCAGGGTGCGAGGCATTACCTGCATAACACCGCAGGCGCCTACCTCGGATTGCGCGGTGCTGTCGAAGCGCGACTCGGTAAAGGCTATTGCGGCAAGCAATTTCCAGTCCCAACTGAAAAGGCTGTCACTTGCTTCGCGGAAATATTCGTCGTAGTGCGATAGCTCTACGTATGGCGATATTTGTCGTTTAATCTTTGGTGCAGGAGGAGTGGGTGCAAGAAATACCTTATCGCCGCTTAGCGCAACGATAATGAATAGTAGTAATATCGATATTGAGTATCCGCTCCCCTTGAACATATCTTAAATACCTCTTATTTGTCCAAGAAGAATTGTATTGCCATCTGCAGGGCTTTTATCGCCTTTTCGTTGTTGCCACCTTGCGGTATTATTATGTCGGCATATTTCTTTGTTGGCTCGATGAACTCGTCGTGCATTGCCTTTACTATGCGCTCGTATCGCGATAATACCATCTCGGGGGTGCGTCCACGTTCTACTATGTCGCGACGAATGAGACGAATAAGGCGGTCGTCGGCCTCGGCATCAACAAAAATCTTTAGGTCCATAAGCTCGCGTAACTCGGGGTTTACGAGTGCCATAATTCCCTCAATGATAATTATTTTGCGTGGCTCTATGTGTATGGTTTCGGGCTGTCGTGTGCAGGTGATATAGGAATATGTGGGTTGGTCTATACTTTTTCCCTCGCTTAGCATAGACAGTTGCTCGACCATAAGCTCCCAATCGAATGCGTCGGGGTGGTCGAAATTTATGAATTGACGATTCTCTACAGGTACGTGGCTGCTATCCTTGTAGTATGAGTCTTGAGGAATAACAACTACTTCGCCTGCCGGCAGCGAATTTACAATCTCTTTGACTACGGTGGTTTTTCCCGAGGCTGTTCCACCTGCAATACCTATTATATACATATTGAATCTATTTTCAACTTGGGACAAACTGAACAAAAATAGTGTTTTTAGGCGAGAAAAAGAAGAAAAGGGCGGTTTTTGAGTATAAAAAACGGTAAAAATGAAGGAACGGTTTCTCTCTAAGCGAAAATATTTTTAAAAATTTAAACAGCTTCTTTATAAGTACCGAAATAATTTACTATCTTCGCACAAAATTGGATATACTAAATTATTTTTTTACTTAAAAAATACATATTATGGTAAATTACAAACAATTAGGTCTTGTGAACACACGTGATATGTTCGCAAGAGCAATGAAGGGTGGTTATGCTATCCCCGCGTTCAACTTCAACAACATGGAGCAGCTTCAGGCTATCATCGCTGCTGCTGTTGAGACAAAGTCTCCCGTTATTCTTCAGGTATCAAGCGGCGCTCGTAAGTATGCTAACCAGACTCTTCTCCGTTACATGGCTGAGGGTGCTGTTGAGTATGCTAAGGAGCTTGGTTGCGCTAACCCCGAGATCGTTCTTCACCTCGACCACGGTAACTCATTCGAGCTTTGCAAGTCTTGCATCGACATGGGCTTCTCATCAGTGATGATTGACGGTTCACACCTCCCCTACGAGGAGAACGTAGCTCTTACAAAGAAGGTTGTTGAGTATGCTCACCAGTACGATGTTACTGTAGAGGGCGAGCTTGGTATCCTTGCTGGTGTTGAGGACGATGTTGTTGCTGAGCACCATACATATACACGCCCCGAGGAGGTTGTTGACTTCGTAACTAAGACAGGTTGCGACAGCTTGGCTATCTCAATTGGTACATCACACGGTGCTAACAAGTTCAAGCCCGAGCAGTGCACACGTAACGAGAACGGTATCCTTGTTCCTCCTCCCTTGGCATTCGACGTACTCGAGGGTTGTATGGAGCAGCTCCCCGGATTCCCCATCGTTCTCCACGGTTCTTCTTCTGTTCCCCAGGAGGAGGTTGCTACAATCAACAAGTATGGTGGTGCATTGAAGGACGCTATCGGTATTCCCGAGGAGGAGCTTCGCAAGGCTGCTGCTCTTGCAGTTTGCAAGATCAACATCGACAGCGACAGCCGTCTTGCTATGACAGCTGCTATCCGCGAGGTATTCGCAACTAACCCCGCTGAGTTCGACCCCAGAAAGTATCTTGGTCCCGCTCGCGACAATATGAAGAAGCAGTACATCCACAAGATTGTGAACGTACTTGGTTCAGAGAACAAATTGGCTCAGTAATTTTTGTATTACATATAGCTGGAATGAGGGCGCGTCTTTTGAGACGTGCCCTCTGTTTTATTTGTGTTACTT
>JAGCKB010000067.1 GCA_017647725.1 Bacteroidaceae bacterium | reverse complement strand
TATCGTAGATGGTGTAAGCCGTTTCTCAAAGGGAGAGATAAAAAATATGTTTGGCAACATAAAAAAGGCTAATATAACCATACGCAACTTCCCTGATACCGTGCAAGGGCTACGCAAACGTCTGAAAATAGACGAGGGAGGCGACATATATATATTTGCCACCACCCTCTTTAATGACGAAAAGGTTCTGATTAAATGTCATAAGGCTTAAGAGCCCGGAACATAATTTACATTTAACGTATAGAATGTGTTACGTTCAAATGTAAATGACGGCAAAACAAATTTCATTGAGCCGCCATTGGCATCAAACAATTCAACGCTCCAGTCTTCATCCTCAAATTCCATAGGCAAAAGAGCCATAAAGAGCGTCGTAGGGGTTGAACCTAACGATACACCACTGCAATCGAGCGTAATTGTATTACCACCCACAACTGCTACCGCAGCATCGGCGGTATTAACATCTACAACAATCTCTCCCGACACCGCTTTATTTTCAGAGGTAAGGACAATGCTTGATATTCCAACATCGACAGGCGAGGATAAACTGAAACGAATGAAGCTGCACACATTCTTGAAGGTAAAAGTTGTAGTACTCACATTACCAACAGCAGCAACCATCGGTACACGATTTGGGATTGAGTTTAATACCGCCTTCTGCCTTGAGGGGAATAGTGTATGCACTGTATCATTTTCAAGCATTTGAGCCGATTTATAATAGGGATACAGGGCCACATTGGTATAAATTCCGCCATCATCATCTACGGTACCTCCTATAACAAACTTACCATCTACAATAAACTTTGCACTACGTCCTTGAGGTTCACCGTGTATAATGGCATAGCTCATAATATCGCCACCAAGAAAGACACTGAGTGAATCGTCGGCATCCCAAAAGATACTTTGTCCATCCTCGGAGAGCGACGTACGGGTTGGCTGCAATTCCTCGGCCTCGACATCAATTATATAAGGCGAGACCGAAGGAGCAAGTTCATCGTCGCTACTACAGCCCACAGCTACAAGCGCAGGGAAGATCAGCATAAAAGCTATTTTCTTCATAACACTGAATTTAGTTGTTCCATATATTACCCCACGAACTAGAACTGCTCGGCTTGCTTGTTGGAATATCTCCACCATTCTTCAACTGTTCGCTCGATGCAGCAATCATACTCACACACTCACACTCTACTGTATCGACAGTAGGTTTAAGATACTCTTTTTTCATACTCATTATTTTCTCTTTTAGTTGTTTATACAGGTAATATAACAACCATAAAAGAAAAAAGTTCCACCCACAGATTTTACTGTGAGTGGAACATATACTAAAGAGTAGTTTTATTAAACAGCTTCTAAATTTATTTCTTGCGTTTTTTCAACAGAACTGCGTCGATATTGCGTTCCTGAAGCAGCTCGTATGCCTTTAGGAAATTATCGTCTTTTGTATTGATTACTTCCATATACTCGCTCATATCCCACAGGTCACGCGCCAGCAATGCCTTCATCTGCAACGATAGCATAGGTATAGAACGCTGATACTCCTCTTCTCCACCCTCGAGTTTCACACTGTCGCGCTCGGCCATACTGCGCAGACGCCCCAAAAGAGCCTCATCGACAACAAACTCATTTACGAATTTCCGCATTGTAGGATAGTTCTTCTGCAGAGCCTCGCGGTTATCATCGAGGTAGCGCAAGGTTGTCTGCAACATCGTTCCTCGACGTACAATATCGCGATGATACTTAGTATATCTGTTTGTATCGAGCGGAACAAAATAGTCGGGCATAATACCTCCACCGCCATATACCGTACGTCCCAAACGCTTTGTTGTCATCTTAAGAGAATCGGGGAAGTGGATACTATCGGCAGTGACAAGCTCACCTCGGTTGTAGCGTTCCATAAGGTCGTTACCATAGCTTATTGAGTCGCCATAGGGCTTTTGTATATTACGTCCCGAAGGTGTATAGTAACGTGCGATAGTCAATCGTATCATAGCGCCATCGGGCAGAGTGAATGCACGCTGTACCAATCCCTTTCCGAATGAGCGGCGACCTACGACAACACCTCTATCCCAATCCTGTATGGCACCTGCGAGAATCTCCGATGCCGAAGCAGATGTCTCGTCGACAATCACAGCGACCTTGCCATCGATAAAGCGTCCACCGCCCTCGGCAACATATTCATAGCGTGGAAAGACACGACCCTCGGTATATACCACCAGCTGTCCTCTCTCAAGGAACTCATTTGCAATATCTACCGCGGCCTGCAAAAATCCACCGCCATTACCCTGAAGGTCAAGGATAAGGTTCTTCATTCCTCTCTTCTTCAAAGAGTCGAGCTTCGTTACAAACTCTTGATGTGTGGTTGCTGCAAAAGAGTTTATGTGTATATAGCCGACCTTTTTATCTACCATATATGCAGCATCGACACTATAGGTGTTTATCTTGTCTCGGATGAGGTTAAAGAGAATAGGGGTTGATAATCCGCGACGCACTACCTCGAGCTTGACCGAAGAGCCCTTAGGTCCACGCAAGCGCTTCATAATATCACCTCTATCCATCTTAACGCCTGCTATTGCAGTGTCGTTGACGGTAATAATTCTATCACCCGCCATAATACCGGCCTTCTCGGATGGGCCGTTCAATGTTGTCTGAATAACAAAAAGAGTATCATCGACAATATTGAACTGTATTCCTATTCCCTCGAAGTTTCCTCGCATAGCCTCATTGATACTCTTCACCTCGTCGGGTGTGGAGTAGGTCGAGTGAGGGTCAAGTTCTTTGAGCATCGCCTTAATTCCGGCCTCTACTACCTTTGATTCGTCGACATCATCGACATAATAGCGGGTTATTATACTCTCCGAGAAGAGCAGTTTTGTAAGTTGCTCGGGGAGGCCTTGTCCCTGTCCCTGCTCTTGCGCTCTCGCCACAGTAAACGGCAGAACCAAGAGAACCAGCATATATACAATTTTTCTTTTCATCTTAAAACATTATTAAATTTATCTTTCTGTTTTTACGGTAACATATCACTTACATCCTTACCATAGCTCAAAAGTTCGCGCACAACACTACTGCTTATCGAGGAGTATTCCGGCTCACTTATGAGAAGCAGCGTCTCCATACCACTTATGCGACGATTGACATCGGCAAGTTCGCGCTCATACTCAAAGTCCTTTACACTGCGCACACCACGCAACAGACAGTCTGCTCCAATCTCTTTTGCAAAATCAACAGTAAGTCCATCGTATGCAAATGCCTCGACACGCGGTTCATCGGCATATAGTCGGCGAAGCTGCTCTACTCTCTCATCCACGCTGTGCAGAGCCTGTTTTCCCGAGTTACGGCCAACAGCTATCACGACACGCGAAAACAGTTGCAGGGCGCGCATCACTATACGATGATGCCCAATGGTAAAGGGGTCGAAAGTACCGGCAAAGAGAGCCGTTTTTCCATCAATTCTCATTAGCCTTATCCTCCTCTACAACAAGATTATCGATAATAAAATTCTGACGCTCCATAGTGTTCTTACCCATATAATAGCTAAGAAGGTCGTCTACCTTATCGTCCTTGTGCATTGTGACACGTTCGAGGCGCATATCCTCGCCAATGAAAGCACGGAACTCATCGGGAGAAATCTCACCAAGACCCTTGAATCGGGTAATCTCGGGATTAGGCGATAGTTTCTCTATGGCTGCAATGCGCTCCTCCTCGGTGTAACAGTAGATTGTCTCAAAATCGCCCTTTCCTGCCGAGGTGTTGGCAGCCTTCTTGCCACGCTGGTTCTTACGTTTATTACGCACGCGGAAAAGCGGTGTCTGAAGAATATATACATGTCCTTTCTTAATGAGTTCGGGGAAGAACTGCAAAAAGAATGTTATCAACAACAGACGAATGTGCATACCATCGACATCGGCATCGGTTGCCACAATCACCTTATTGTAACGTAGTCCCTCAAGGCCATCCTCGATATTAAGCGCAGCCTGTAGCAGATTAAACTCGTCGTTCTTATATACCACTGCTCGGCTCATTCCATAGCTGTTAAGCGGCTTTCCGCGCAGGCTGAATACGGCTTGGGTATTTGCATCACGACTCTTTGTGATTGAACCGCTTGCCGAATCACCCTCGGTAATAAAAATACTGCTCTCGTCGACACGGTCGCCCTTAGGGTCGTTGTAGTGTATGCGGCAGTCGCGCAGTTTACGGTTGTGCAGACTAACTTTCTTAGCCTTTTCACGTGCCTGTTTTGTAAGTCCTGCAAGTTCTTTGCGCTCCTTCTCCGACGCAGTAATCTTTGCAAGCATAGCCTCACTTATGTCGGGGTTGCGATGTAGGAAGTTATCAAGTTCAACCTTAACAAAGTCACCGATAAATTTCTTCACGCTGGTGCTATTCTCATCGGGTGCAATGCGCAGAGAACCCAACTTTACTTTTGTCTGACTCTCAAATACAGGCTCTTGAATATTTATTGCTATTGCAGCTACTATACCGTTGCGAATGTCGCTATACTCGAAATTCTTTGCTGTAAAGAAGTCGTGAATGGTAGATGCCACCAACTCTTTAAAAGCACTTTGGTGAGTACCTCCCTGCGAGGTGTGCTGTCCATTCACAAATGAATAGTACTCCTCGCCATATTGCGCGGCGTGGGTAAAGGCTATCTCAATATCTTCGCCCTTGAGGTGTATTATAGGATAGAGGCTCTCGGCAGTCATATTATCGGTAAGCAGGTCGGCAAGACCGTTGCGCGAGAGGATTCGCCTACCGTTGAACATTATTATAAGTCCTGTATTCAGGTAGGTGTAGTTACGTAGCATTGTCTCGACAAATGCTGCACGATACTCGTAATTCTTGAACAGCTTATTATCGGGAGTAAAAGAGACATACGTACCATTCTCCTCGTTGCTATTCTCGGTAATATCCGATACAAGCACTCCTTGAGCAAAAGAGGCCTTGCGCACAACACCCTCGCGATAACTTCTCACCTCGAAACGGGCGCTCATTGCATTGACCGCCTTAAGACCGACTCCATTAAGTCCTACCGACTTTTTAAATGCCTTGTCGTCATACTTTGCACCGGTATTCAGCTTGCTCACTGCATCAATCATAGCACCCTGCGGAATACCTCGACCATAGTCACGCACCGTCACCGAGTGATTTTCTTCTATATCAACCTCGATGCGGCGTCCCGCTCCCATCTTGAACTCATCGATACAGTTGTCTATTACCTCTTTCAGAAGCACATACACTCCATCATCGCTCTGTGAGCCGTCACCCAGTTTTCCAATATACATACCCGGGCGCAGACGGATGTGCTCCATATCATTCAGGTGGCGTATATTATCCTCGGTATACGCAGTCTGCTCTTGGGGCTGCTCGGCCCCATTAAAAAGTACCTCTTCGTCCATTAGCGTAGCTCTTTTTTGTATGCCCTGCGGCGTTTATGTTGTTCTTTATCGAACATCTCCCACTGCGACTGAATTTTGGTATTAGTCTCAAGTTCAGGATTGCTCTCGATGTCCACTACACCCATCTCGATATATCGCGGCAGAAGGTCATTTATTATCATTGCATTTACCCCCTTGCTCTGATACTCGGGTTTTACAGCCATCAACAGAAAATCGAGCCTTTTGGGACGACGGTCAAATAGAGGCTTCAAGAAATGAATCCATCCAAAGGGAAATAGTCGTCCACCCGATTTTTGCAATGCAGTAGCATAGGAGGTTAGGCTTACGCCTATTCCAACAAGATTATCCTCGGCATCGGCAACGAGCGAAATCAGACGCAGGTCAATGAGTGGCAGATAGGAGTTTATGAATTGCTTTATCTGTCCCTCACTCAGTGGCGAATAGCCATACAAAGGCGAGTATGCCTCGTTGACTAGTTCAAAAAGCGCCTTGCCATATTTTTTGGCAAGCACACGACGTGAATCGCACTTTACAACGTGCAGTTTGTAGCGTTTGGCAACAAGCACCGAAAGACGCTCGGCCTTATCCCAATTCTTTTCGGGTACCTTAAAAAGATACTCCACCCAATCGACATCCTTTTCATAGCCCAAACGCTCTAAATGCTGACCATAGTAAGGATAGTTGTATATTGTGGCCATTGTACTCACGCGGTCGAAGCCATCAATTAATAACCCCTCGGGGTCAAAATCGGTAAAGCCAAGAGGTCCCTGCACCTCATGCATACCTCTCTCGCGGCCCCAGGCCTCCACTGTATCCAACAGTTTTGTCGATACCTCTTCATCATCGATAAAGTCTATCCAACCGAAGCGCACTGCACTTACATTCCACTTCTCATTGGCCTTCTTATTAATTATTGCAGCCACACGTCCGACAATTTCATCGCCTTTATAGGCAAGAAAATAGTCGGCCTCGCAGAACTCAAATGCCGCATTCTTCTCTTTATCGAGCGTTGCAAGCATATCCTCATAAAGGTCGGGAACAAAATAGGGATTCCCCTTGTATAGCTCGCAATTAAAGCGTATGAAACTCTTTAACTGTTTCTTTGTTGTAACTTTTACTATTTCTACAGACATCTTGTCGTACTTTGCTATTAGGTTTGTAAAAATATAAAATCTTTACGAGAAAAACAAATCAAGCATTCATAATAAGATAAGTGGTATAAGCTATATAAACTGCTACAAGTATTACACCCTCTATTCGTTTAATTACAGCCTTACCGCCAAATCTCGTTACAATATATATAAGCAACGACGAGAAGAGAAGTACATAGAAGTCTACAGGACTGAATCCATTGAGGCTTATAGGTGTAATTGTTGCGCAACATCCCAATATAAAGAATATATTAAGAATGTTACTACCAAGCACGTTGCCCAATGCAATACCCACATTACCTTTTCGGGCTGCATTCACCGAGACTGCAAGCTCGGGAAGCGAGCTTCCTGCCGAAACAATTGTAATACCAATGACCGCCTCGGAGAGTCCACACATACGTGCAAATTCTGTTGCACCATCAACAAAAAGATTTCCTCCAAAAATAAGTCCTGCAAGACCGGCAACGATAAACAGTATTGCTTTTCCAATAGTAATAGGTGCCTCACAATCACTCTCCTCGCCATCATTTGTAATAGAGAAAGTATAGCGTATAAACACCAAAAGAAAACAGAGCAACAGCAATCCCCCGTTTAGCGTTATAAAACCACCATTGGCCTCGCCAAGTAAAATATTACCCGACACAAGGATAAGCGCAACTGTTGCCAAGAGATTAAAAGGAATCTCACGAGAGAGCATCTTTGCACTAAAGTATATAGGAGTAATTATCGCTGTAACTCCCAAGATAAACAACCCATTAAAGATGTTACTACCTAAAATATTTCCCAATGCAAGACCCGGGCTTCCTTTCAATGCAGAACCAAGACTGATTACAAGTTCGGGAAGCGATGTTCCCAATGCCACAATGGTAAGTCCTATAACCAATTCACTAATACCAAATCGGCGTGCTATACCAGAAGCGCCTTTTGTGAGCCAATCGGCACCAAGTATAACAAGCACTAATCCTATAACTAAACAAACAACAGATAATATCATATTTTTCAGAAGTATTTATACTATTTTTCACTTTAATTTTCTTACCACCGATAATGTAAAATCCCTAAACTTACGACCGAGGCTACCTGTAAAAGTGGAGTATGCTATCCAATAGCAAGCCAAAGATAACCTACATTCAGTATAGGAATATAATCTCTTTTATTCTCTTTATTTCGGTTGTTGTGTATTCTCTTTTTATTTACAGCATATTCTGTTTTTTCATCTCCTCGGCCACGGTAAGCAGTTCATTGTACCACTCTTTGCCGAATCTTTCGATAAGCGGTTCTTTAAGAAACTCGTATGCACGAATGTTTTTACGGCGTCCTGCCACCTGCGCAGTGCGACATACATCCCACTTATGAAAATTCACAGCAGTGAGGTCACCCACCTTGCTCAAGCGGGCCGGATAGAGGTAACACGAGATTGGCTTACGCCACGTAGTGCGTCCTTCGTTATAAGCCTTCTCGATGAGGCAGATGCAACAGCCATTCTCATCGCGCGAGGCAAAGACGCAATCTTTACCATTTACTATTGAGGTCACAAGGTCGCCGTCGCGGTCACAATAGACCACACCCTGCTCCTCGACTACAGCACGCGCCTCGGGTGTCATCTCACTCTCAACTATAGGAAGTGCCTCTTCGAGTTTCTCAACCTCATCCATTGCAACAGGAGCGCCTGCGTCACCTTCGACACAGCATATACCCTTGCAATGCGAGGGATTACAACAGAAATATTCCTGAAACATTGCAAACGAAACTATCGCATCGCCTATCTGTACCATAAAGAACTTTTTACTTGTTTAAAGGCAGTCAACCACCTTAAAATCAATTATTTTATCGCTTATTATTATTGTTTATAAGTATCGGCAAGAGGATGCACCAACAAATATCGGTACATCCTCTTAGGTTATATCAAAGTCTCTCTAACCCTTTACGGCAATCAGATGAGACAATCACCTGTCATATCTGCGGGTGCCTCAAGACCCATAATCTTAAGAATTGTGGGAGCAACATCGGCAAGAATACCATTCTTGATATTTGCCTCCTTATTCTCGGTTACATATACACAGGGTACGGGGTTCAAAGAGTGTGCTGTATTGGGCGAACCATCGGCATTAACAGCATTATCGGCATTTCCGTGGTCGGCAATGATGATTGACTCGTATCCGTGAGCCTTAGCAGCCTCGATAACATCCTTAAGACAAGCGTCAACTGCTGTAACAGCTTTCTCTATAGCGCTATAGATACCTGTGTGGCCAACCATATCTCCGTTAGCGAAGTTCACAACAATGAAGTCATATTTCTCGCTGTCAATCTCGGCTACCAACTTATCTTTCACCTCATATGCGCTCATCTCGGGCTGCAGGTCATAAGTTGCAACCTTGGGAGAGGGAACAAGGATACGCTCCTCGCCATCATAAGGTGTCTCGCGACCACCGTTGAAGAAGAATGTTACGTGAGCATATTTCTCGGTCTCGGCAATGTGCAACTGCTTCAAGCCATTCTTAGATACATACTCGCCAAGTGTATTCTCGACATTCTCTTTGTCGAACAGAATGTAAACACCCTTGAAGTTTGCATCGTAGGGAGTCATACAGTAGTACTGCAAACCGGGGATTGTGTGCATACCGGCCTCGGGCATATCCTGCTGTGTAAGAACAACGGTAAGCTCCTTTGCGCGGTCGTTACGATAGTTGAAGAAGATTACTGCATCTCCCTCGCCAATGCGTCCATCCATTGTGCTGTTTACGATGGGCTTAACGAACTCGTCTGTAACGCCCTCGGCATATGACTCGTTCATTGCAGCAACCATATTATCGGCTTTCTTGCCCTCGCCGCTGACCAACAGGTCGTAAGCAATCTTAACGCGCTCCCAACGTTTGTCACGATCCATTGCATAGTAGCGACCTACGATGGTAGCAATATTCATATTCTTGTCGGTAAGTTGCTGGATAAAGCCTGCACCGCTCTTGGGGTCGGTGTCACGACCATCCATAAAGCAGTGTACGTATGTCTCCTTTACACCGGCCTCAACTGCCATATTGTAGATAGCCTCAAGGTGCTCCAATGAACTGTGCACACCACCATCCGATGCGAGACCCATAAAGTGGAGTTTCTTTCCGTTAGCCTTGGCATACTCTACAGCAGCCACCAACTGAGGATTCTGCTTTATTGAACCGTCTGCAATAGCGCGATTAATCTTCAAGAGGTCCTGATAAACCACTCTACCACCACCGATATTAAGGTGACCTACCTCACTGTTACCCATCTGACCTGCAGGCAGACCAACATTCTCGCCACTCGCTTGTAGCTGTGAATTGGGGTAGTTGCTTACCAAATAATCCCAATAAGGAGTGGGAGTACTGAAAATTACATCGCCTTTACTCTGGTTGCCAATGCCCCAACCGTCCAGAATTACCAAAAGTGCTTTCTTGCTCATAATATTTGAATTTTTAATAATTATCTATTTAAAAAACTAACTGCGAAGATAGTGCAAATATTCGAATTATTGCGGTAGTACGATAAAAAAACGGCTGTTATTATTTAATTTATGCTAAATAGCGTAGTTTTTTGAGGAAAAGCACTGCTTACCTCTTAAAAAAGCACTATTTTTGCCGCTTGTTTAAGTAAAGACTATGGAGCACCCGTTACATCTTTTCAAATATTGTCCGCGATGCGGAAGCGCCCACTTTTCCATAAACGACTTTAAGTCGAAGCGATGTGGCGATTGTGAGTTTGTATTCTATTTTAACCCACTGTCGGCCACTGTGGCACTGATACTTGATAACAAAAACCGTCTGTTGGTGGCGCGTCGAGCCAAAGAACCGGCAAAAGGGACACTCGACCTGCCGGGAGGCTTTTCCGATAGCTACGAGACTGCCGAGGAGGGTGTGACACGCGAAGTAAAGGAGGAGACGGGGCTCACAGTAGTATCTACCGAGTATCTTTTCTCGCTTCCCAATATTTACGTCTATTCGGGATTCGAGGAGCATACACTCGACCTATTTTTCCTTTGCCGCATAAAGGAGAGCGACAACCTCTCTGCAGCCGATGACGTCGATGCCCTGCAATGGATTCCCATTGAGGAGATAGAGCCCGAGAAATTCGGGCTGCAATCGATACGCAAAGGAGTGGAGCTATTCAAGAAAATGACAATGAAAAATATAAAACCATAATATGAAGAAAAAATTAACTATTCTACTGCTTGCCGGCCTTGGAATAGCCGCACAGGCACAAACCACAATCTCGGCCGACGATAATGGCAGGTTGCTGAAAGAGAGCCGCCGACTGATTGAAGAAAAGGAGTATCCCACCACCCTGACGCTTCTTTCGCGCATAGAGCGCAATACGCTCAATGCCAACGAACGCCAAGAGGCCGACTATATGCGAGCAATAGCAACTTTCGAGACCAACAGCCTCGAGGGACGTGCCCTTATGCTGCAATATCTCGCCGACTATCCCGAGAGCGCAAAGAAAGATATCCTATCGGCCTACATTGCCGAGTCCTATTACTACTCACGTAATTTCGAGCAGGCCCTCAACCGGTTCAAGAACTGCGACAGCGACCGTCTTGAGCCAAGAGACAGAGAGCGTATGCAACTGCATTATGCTCTCACTCTACAGGAGTGTGACGAGGCAAACAGCGCTGTAAATCTGCTTAATGCAATAAAAGCCAACGGAAAATTCTACCGCAGCGACGCTGTTTTTCACCTCGCAGCCATCGACTACTACAACGAGCAGCTCGACAATGCCTACAAAGAATTTAAATCCATTGAGATGGACGACAAGTATCATCTTGATGTTCCCTACTATCTTGCAGGAATTTACCTGAAGAGAGGAGAGAATGTGCGTGCCGAGAAGCTCGCCAACCTCTTCTTGCAATATAACAGCGAACTGAAGCAAAGTACCCCTATGCGCCACATCCTTGGAGCATCACTCTATGGTCAAGGGCGTTACAGCGAAGCAATAGCCCCACTGCAAGAGTATATGCAACAGTGTAAAGAGCCTCAGCGCATTGCTTGCTATCAGTTGGCAATGAGCCTTTTCAACACAGGAAAATACAACGAGGCTGTCCCCTTCTTCGACCAATGCACCAACGAAGATGATGCAATAACACAAAATGCCTATCTGCATTTAGGTATTATAGAGCTAAAACTAAACGACATTGCAAAATCCCGCCTCTTTTTTGAGCAGGCAGCAGCAATGAACCACGACAGCAAGATACGCGAGGAGGCACTTTACAACTATGCCCTTTGCATACACCAGACACGCTACTCTCCCTTTGCCGAAAGCGTAAAGGTTTTTGAGCGCTTCCTTAACGAATACCCCGACTCACCCCACGTATCACAGGTCGAGAGTTATCTTGTCGAGGTTTATATGAACACACGCAACTATGATGTCGCACTGCAATCGATTGAGAAAATCAAGCACCCATCAAGCGAGATTTTAGGTGCCAAGCAGAATATTCTCTACCGTTTGGGAGTACAGTCGTTCATCGACAATAATATGCACGGTGCAATAGAGTATATGAACCGTTCATTGGCACTTTCGCGCTATAGTCGCGACACACACAGCGACGCCCTTTATTGGCGTGGCGAGTCGTACTACAATTTAGAGAACTATAAAGCAGCCGAGAAAGACTATAAAGCAACCATCTCGCTCTCACAAAGAAACGCAGCCGATGCCCTCTATGGTCTTGCATATACCGAGTTTCAACAAGAGGATTATGAGAAAGCAGCCCAAACATTCGGACGCTTCCTTCAGAGCACTACAGCAGCCAAAGCTGCACAGCGCGCCGATGCCTACAACCGTCTGGGCGACTGCCATTTTTACAAACGCGACTACACCAAAGCCGACCAATTCTACCAAAAGGCAGCCGAGACCGACCGTTCGCATAGCGACTATGCACTATACCGTTCGGCTATAACACAGGGCTTGTCAAAGGATTATACAGCCAAAATAAAAACCCTTACGACCCTCATAGAGCAATATCCCGGCAGCAACTACACCGAGCAGGCTTTCTATGAGATAGGACGTTCACACGTTGCATTAGACAACAACACTCAAGCCGTAAAGACATTTACCGAACTCATAAAACACTACCCCGAGAGCTCCCTTGCACGTCGTGCAGCTGCCGAAAGAGCAATCATCTACAACCAGAATGGAGAACAGGAAAAAGCCATAGCAGCCTACAAGGAGATTATCGAGAAATATCCTCATAGCGATGAGGCGCGTATGGCAATCCAAGACCTAAAGAACCTGTATATAGAGAAAGGCGACATAAGAGAGTTCACCCAATTTGCAGCAACAGCACCCGGAATGAAAGCTGTTGAGAGCAACGAGCGCGACACACTCACATACGCCGCAGCTGAGCGCATCTACAGCCGTCAACGCTATGATGACGCACGCAAGGCATTCAACGATTACATTGCCGAGTTCCCCAACGGTTCGTTCATCCTCGACAGTCACTATTATCTTGGTGTAATATACTATAACGACAAAGCTACGAAAGAGGCGCTGAAACATTTCGAGCAGGTTATACAGTTCCCCGATAACAAATACAGCGAGGATGCGATGGCGCTTGCATCGGATATCCACTACCGCGCGCAGCAATACGACCGCGCTATGGAGCTATATAAACAGCTTGTAGCAAAGACAAATAACGAAGAGCGTCGCCGCGCCTGCCACATGAATATGATGCGCTGCGCAACAGCCCTCAACCTCGATAACGAGGCGATAACAGCTGCAAGCGAATTGCTGAATGCAGGCAACCTCTCTCCCGAGTGGGAGCGCGAGGCTCTGCACACACGTGCCAAAGCACAACTGGCCATTAACAACGGGAAAGAGGCCATTGCCGACCTCACCAAATTAGCTGCCGACACACGCAGCAAACAGGGAGCCGAGGCAAAGTACCTGTTGGCACAGTATCTCTTCGACAGCAAGCAATACGATAAGTGCGAGAAAGAGATTCTAAACTACATCGAGTCGAGCACCCCCCACGCCTACTGGTTGGCGCGCAGTTTCGTACTTCTCTCCGACCTTTATATGGCACAGGGACGTAATATGGAGGCTAAACAGTATCTGTTGACACTGCAGAACAACTACAGCGGCAACGACGATATTGCATCACTCATCAAAGAGCGTCTGCAAAAACTAACCACCGACAATGAGGCGGCACAGTAATCAGCAGTTTATTCCGAAACAATAGTTTTTAAGAAATACAGAAAATGAAAAGATACACTATATTATCGGCAATTATGCTTGCCGCAAGCAACCTATTTGCACAGAACGATACAATAGGAGCAGTAATTCAGGTCGAGAACGACTATGCACCTGTGGTAGTCAAGGCGACCAAAATGGGCTTTACACCACAGATTGAGATTGCATCCGACCAGACACCCCTTGACCTTGTATTCTCACAAAAGGGCGAACCATTCGGACGTTTTGTATCACAGCGCAATGTAAAGGATGTTCTTCCAACACAAGAGATGCGCCTGCCCGGATACGCCCGTTTGGGTTACGGAACCGGAAATAACTTAGACCTGAAAGCTGCCTACCGCTTAACCTTTGGCAAGCGCTACAATCTGAATATTTTTGCCTCGATGGATGGATATAACACCAACATCGACTACAGCTACACAGATTGGCGTTCGCGTTTCTACGCAACAGCGATTGCAGCCGACTACACACACAATTTTGACAATCTTGCTTTGGGTGTCGAGGCCGACATCAAGAACTGCGTATTCAATTATATGCAGCCTGCATTCTATGCAAACAATAGAGTAATGCCCCAGACAACCGACAAGCAGAACAGTGGCTCTTACGCACTTTTAGTAAAGGCTGCATCCAAGACAATGGGAGCACTCTCGTACAAGGCATATGCTGGATTCACAATCAACAATCGCAAATACAGCGCATCGGTAGCCGACAACATCACCGAGACCCGACTGCGCGCAGGTGGTACGGTGCGTTACGAGCTTCCCCATGTAAATCTCTATAATCTTGGTGCAAACATCGACATTGACGGGTTTATACACAACAGTGCTTTAAAGCCCGACGATGGTCCCGGAATACACGACCGATACAGCGACTACACACTCATTCGCCTGAATCCCTTTGGTAACCTGCGTTTCGGCGATTGGAAAGCCCGCATTGGAATACACGCCGACCTTGTAACCGCCAACAGCCCGTTCTTAGCCGTTGCACCCGACATTAAATTAGAGGGAGAGATAGCCAAAGATATCTCGCTGTATGCAGCAGCAACAGGCGGTCGCAAGGCAGCCTCGTTCGAGACTTTGGATGCTCTCTCGCCCTATTGGAACTACATTCCCGGCATAAAGCAGCTTGCAGCGGTATATAATCTGTGCGATGTTTCGGTAGGAGTACGCACTACGGTAGGTGCACTATATACTAATCTTTATGCAGGATTCTCATACACTATAGATGACCTTATGCCCACTATTGACCAAACATCATCTATACTATTTACTAAATTTATTCAGGACGACTCACGCGATATTTACATAGGCATTAATGCCGGATACGACTTTGGCGGAATACTGAATGTAGAGGGTAACATCCGCTACGACCGTTGGGGTTGCAGCGGCAGCGACGACCTGCTTATGTATAAGCCAATGCTTACAGCAGGTCTAAAGGCACGCGCACGAATAATAGAGGGACTGTATGCCAATATTGGATATACATTCACCAACTACACAAGCGGCAACGACGACCTAAAGATAGAGGATAAAAGCTATTTAGAGGCAAGAGTAAGTTACCGTTTGCAAGAACAGGTGAATCTGTTCGTTCAAGGCAATAACCTTTTGAACTGCGAATATGAGCTGTATCCCGGTTGTATGGCACAGGGAGTAAATGCAATGGTTGGAGCGAGCATCAACTTCTGATGAACAAAAAAAATTACTCCTAAATAAAATAATATATTATTTTAAGGTATTAAAGCGCTCATAAGCCCCATATTTTTTAGCAGAATTAAGTTTGAGATACGAGAAACTTTCATACTTTTGCCCCAAAATTCAGATATTATGCAAAAGAATTTAGTTATTGTAGAGTCGCCTGCAAAGGCAAAAACAATAGAAAAATTCCTTGGAAAAGAGTACAAGGTAATGTCGAGCTACGGACATATATGCGACCTGAAAAAGAAAGAGTTCAGCATAAATGTCGATACATTTGAGCCCGAATATGAAATCCCCATCGAGAAACAGAAATTGGTAGCCTCGCTGCGCACCGAAGCACAAAAAGCCGACACTGTGTGGTTGGCTTCCGATGAAGACCGCGAGGGAGAAGCTATAAGCTGGCATCTTTTCACTGTTCTTGGGCTTGAC
>JAGCKB010000066.1 GCA_017647725.1 Bacteroidaceae bacterium | reverse complement strand
TTGGATTAAGTGCGAGGCTGTTTGAGCGCAGCGAGTTCCGCAGCACCCAAAAAACATCGTGAGCATTTTACGTTAAGATTTTCCGTGCGCAGAGCCTTTTGCCTACTTTTCGTCGGCACGAAAAGTAGGAGAAAAATAACACTGAAAGGTTGAATTTAGCAAACAGGCCTAAATGAGAGACTGAAAAAGTTTTACCGGACACCAATAATTGTTAATCAATAGTTCCTACACGCTAAGACAAGCAATCCACCTATAAACAAGCATGAGATACCATTTTTCACTTAAGCGATTTTTATCGGACAGCATTACTAATAAATAAACGACGTGAGGGAAACAAGCTCCTCACGTCGTTTATTTATATCAAAAATAGTATTTACTTAATAACACCGAGTTCCTTACCAACCTTTATAAAGGCAGCAATAGCACGGTCGAGATGCTCGGTCTCGTGTCCTGCCGATAGCTGTACGCGTATACGCGCCTCACCCTTAGGAACAACAGGATAATAGAATCCTGTAACGAAGATACCCTCCTCGGCCATCTTAGAAGCAAACACCTGTGATAGCTTTGCATCGTACAACATAACAGCACAGATTGCCGACTGTGTAGGCTTGATATCGAAACCTGCAGCCATCATCTTATCGCGGAAATAGTTCACATTGGACTGTAGCTTATCGTGCAGTGCATCGCTCTCACCAAGCATCTTGAACATCTCGATAGAAGCACCGACAACCGAAGGTGGCAGCGAGTTAGAGAAGAGATAGGGACGCGAACGCTGACGAAGCATATCGATTATCTCCTTACGGCCTGTTGTAAAACCACCTACTGCTCCACCAAATGCCTTACCCAGCGTACCTGTAAAAATATCGATGCGTCCGTAGCAATCGAACTGCTCGGCAACACCGTGACCTGTGGCACCCACCACACCGGCCGAGTGACTCTCGTCAACCATTACAAGAGCGTCATATTTCTCGGCAAGGTCGCAGATTTTATCCATAGGAGCCACGTTGCCATCCATTGAGAACACACCATCGGTGACGATAATACGGAAACGCTGTGCCTGAGCCTCCTGCAAGCAACGCTCAAGGTCGGCCATATCGGCATTTGCGTAACGGTAACGCTGAGCCTTGCACAGGCGTACACCATCGATAATAGATGCGTGGTTCAGAGAATCAGAGATAATGGCATCCTCGGCAGTAAAGAGTGGCTCGAAGACACCACCGTTTGCATCAAAGCAGGCAGCATAAAGAATAGTATCATCGGTCTTGAAATAGTCGGCAATAGCCTTCTCAAGAACCTTATGCTGATCTTGCGTTCCGCAGATGAAACGAACCGACGACATGCCGAAGCCACGCTCCTCCATTGCCTTCTGAGCAGCCTGGATAAGACGAGGATTATTTGCCAGTCCCAAATAGTTATTAGCGCAGAAATTGAGTGCCTTAGAGCCATCCTCAAGGGTAATCTCGGCAGCCTGCTGCGAAGCGATATTACGTTCTCTCTTGTAAAGACCCGCCTCATCTATTGCTGCGAGTTCATTCTGTAGATGCTGTTGAAATTTTCCGTACATAGTTGTATAATAATTTGTGGGTTGTTTATTAAATTCTATTATTTGATTTGCGAATATACTCTTTTTTAAAAAAAGTCGGATGCTTTTTCACATAAAAAAACATTGTTTTTACAATGTTTCCAATAATTTAAAAATTATTTAAAAAATTCCTAAAAGCGATATAATTAAATAAAAAATAGATGTATATTCGCAAAGACGATGCTGTTTTTAAGCAGATAAATAATAATTAACACGAATCTAAAAACTCTGATACCAAATGAAAAATGTTCTTATTATCGGTTCAACCGGTCAAATCGGTTCCGAGCTTACAATGACATTACGCAAACAGATTACTGACGGCAACGTAGTAGCAGGTTACATTAAAGGAGCAGAGCCTAAAGGTGAACTTCTTGAGAGCGGCCCTTCGGCCGTTGCAAATGTTTGCGATGCCGCACAACTCGCCGAAGTTGTTTCTAAATACAATATAGACACCATCTACAATCTTGCAGCACTTCTGTCGGCTGTTGCCGAGGCAAAGCCCCTGTTGGCTTGGGATATTCAGATGAACGGACTCATTAACATCTTAGAGATTGCCCGCGAAAAGAAATGCGCTGTCTTTACTCCAAGTTCAATTGGTTCGTTCGGTCCCAATACTCCTCGCATAAACACTCCACAGGACACGATACAGCGTCCACGCACAATGTATGGTGTGACAAAGGTTGCGACCGAGCTTCTAAGCGACTACTATCACACAAAATATGGCGTTGACACACGTTCGGTGCGTTTCCCCGGCCTCATCTCCAATGTGACTCTTCCCGGTGGTGGTACAACCGACTATGCTGTAGAGATTTACTACGCAGCAGTAAAGGGCGAAGATTTTGCCTGCCCCATCAAGGCCGGAACATTTATGGATATGATGTATATGCCCGATGCTCTTAAAGCGGCAATAGATATTATGAATGCCGACCCCTCGCGCCTCGTTCACCGCAATGCATTCAACGTAGCCTCTATGAGTTTCGACCCCGAGATTATAAAGAATGCCATCCTAAAACATATCCCCGATTTCAAGATGCACTACGTCGACGACCCCATACGCCAAGCAATTGCCGAATCGTGGCCCGACAAGATGGACGACAGCTGCGCACGCGAGGAGTGGGATTGGGCTCCCTCTTACGACCTCGACAGTATGACTGCCGATATGATAAAAGTGCTTAGCGAAAGATACAAGAAGTAAAAAACATTATTGTTTATATATACAAAAGGGCGGCTAAAAATCACTTTTTAGCCGCCTTTGTTATTTACCACTATTTTGACGAGTTTTTCAGCTTATAGACTATTTTATAACGCCAAGCGCAGTCCGGTGTCATTCTCACGGTCACTAGGAGCAGCATTGCCACGATTAGTAACGCGACAGGCCAGTGCAAAGCTGCTCCAACCGCCACCACGACGCACGCGATAAGAGCCTGAAGATGGCCCCAAGGGATTGGCCTGTGGAGAAGATGAGTAATATCTGTCACCGAACCAATCGCTGCACCACTCCCACACATTACCTGACATATCATAAAGACCAAGTAGATTAGGTTCCTTACTCTTTACCGGATAAGTTCTTTTACCACTATTACCCCTGTACACAGCAACTTTATCTATATCATCACTGCCGCTATATTTGTCGTTGAGATACCTTCCTGCAATACCTAGACGAGCGGCAAATTCCCATTGTGCCTCGGAGGGTAGGCAAAACTTACGTCCGGCAGGCAGTTGGGCGACAAGAAGAGTGTTTAGTTTATATATAAATAATTCGCAGTCATTGTAGCTTACCATCTCTACGGGATTTTTATCACCCTTGAAATGTGAGGGGTTGTTACCCATTACTGCCTGCCATAGTTCCTGAGTCACCTGAGTCTCGCCTATATAATAGTCGCTAAGAGTTACGGAATGGATGGGAAATTCAGAAGTATCAACATTAAAAAGTTTTAACAGAACATTACGCTTACACCCCATATTAAATGTGTAACCCTCAATAGCTACCATCTTAAACTCTACGCCATTGACGTTAAAAGTTTTTGTTTCAAAACGATTGCGTACTCTCTTTTTCTCAGCCTCTTCTTCGGCTCTACGCTTTCTCTCCTCCTCGGCCTTGCGACGGGTTTCTTCTTCGGCTTTGCGCTTTCTATCCTCCTCGGCCTTGCGACGAGTTTCTTCTTCGGCTTTGCGCTTTCTCTCCTCATCGGCCTTGCGACAGGTTTCTTCTTCAGCTCTACGCTTTCTCTCCTCATCGGCCTTGCGACAGGTTTCTTCTTCAGCTCTGCGACGAGTTTCTTTTGC
>JAGCKB010000065.1 GCA_017647725.1 Bacteroidaceae bacterium | reverse complement strand
GGAGAGCCTGTGATATCAAAGACTACGATTGAGGCCGATTTTGATAAAGAGGCAACCTATCCCTCCAATATGGCTATGCGCAGCACTACTGTTGTCGATGGAAATGGTGTGATGCGTGTAACTACAGTGGGAGATGCAACAGAATACGGCAAGGTAAATCGCGGTTCTCTGATAGAGAATAATCTTGAAACACCATTGCAGATGCAGCTGAAACGCCTTGCCGACCTTATAAGTAAAGTGGGGTATTCGGTAGCGGCAATATCGTTCATTTTGCTTTCGGTAAAAGGTTTGTGGAACTTTGGTGAGTTGACTTGGTTGCAAATTGGCTCGGAACTGTTAAGCAATTTTATGATTGCTGTAACACTCATCGTGGTGTCGGTTCCCGAGGGACTTCCTATGAGTGTTACTCTTAGTCTTGCGCTTAGTATGAACCGTATGCTAAAGACAAATAACCTTGTTCGCAAGATGCACGCCTGCGAGACTATGGGTGCGGCAACGGTAATTTGTACGGATAAAACCGGTACGTTGACACAGAATCGTATGCAGGTGCACGAGGCCGACTTCTTTACTCTTGACGCCGAGAATCCCCCATCTGGGAGTCGTGACATAATAATGGAGGGTATTGCAGTAAATTCAACTGCTAATCTCGACAGGTCGGCGAGCGGGGTAGAGACTATAGGTAATCCTACGGAGTGTGCATTGCTGCTGTGGATGGATAAGCAAGGTGTAGACTATGCCGCCTTACGCTCACAGGCTGAGGTGCTCAGCTTGCTGACCTTCTCTACCGAGCGCAAATATATGGCAACAGTGGTAAGGTCGGCGCACTCGGGTAAACGCATCCTTTATGTCAAAGGTGCCCCCGAGATTGTACTCTCATTGTGTAGTGCTGTTGAGACTGCTGCCGGGGAAAAGAGCATCGACGAGTGTCGCGAGGGGATAGAACGTAAATTGCTTGAGTATCAGAGTAAGGCTATGCGTACATTGGGTTTTGCATACGCTGTTCTGCGCGAGGATGATAATGAAGCTCCATACAGTGATGGTCGTCTTGTGAGTGGATTAGAACTTAAATATATTGGTGTTGCTGCTATCTCAGACCCTGTGCGCAGCGATGTGCCTGATGCTGTTTCGCGTTGTCTGTCGGCGGGAATAGATATTAAAATTGTGACAGGCGATACTCCCGGTACAGCCTCGGAGATTGGCCGACAGATAGGAATATTTAAAGACTCTTCGGGCGATGATTGTGTAATCACAGGCCCTGCTTTCGAGGCGCTTAGCGACGAGGAGGCTGCACAACGTATTAAGAGACTGAAAATAATGTGTCGTGCACGTCCTATGGATAAGCAGCGCTTGGTGCGTCTGTTGCAAGAGCAGGGCGAGGTTGTTGCAGTAACAGGTGATGGAACAAATGATGCCCCTGCGCTGAAGGCTGCACAGGTGGGCCTCTCTATGGGCGATGGTACCTCTGTGGCAAAGGAGGCGAGCGACATAACAATCCTCGATAACTCTTTCGGCAGTATTGTACGCGCTGTGATGTGGGGACGTTCGCTCTATAAAAATATTCAGCGTTTCCTCCTGTTCCAACTTACAATAAATGTAGTAGCCTGCCTCGTCGTAATGTTTGGTTCGCTGATAGGAACATCCTCACCGCTTACAATTACTCAGATGCTTTGGGTCAACCTCATTATGGATACCTTTGCTTCGTGTGCGCTTGCTTCTCTTGCGCCTAATGAGAGTGTTATGAAAGAGAAACCTCGCAGTAGTAACGATTTTATTGTTACACGCAATATGGCCTATACTATATTTTCGGTGGCAGCGGTATTCTTCGCTATGCTCATTGGGCTTCTTTTCTATATGAATGCTAACGGTGGAATGACACTTCGAAATATGTCGTTCTTCTTTACATACTTTGTGTTGCTCCAATGGTGGAACCTCTTTAATGCAAGAGCTTTTATGACCGATAAATGGACTTTCAGTGGAATACTCCAAGAACGAACATTCTTGCTCATATCACTGCTTATTTTCG
>JAGCKB010000064.1 GCA_017647725.1 Bacteroidaceae bacterium | reverse complement strand
CAAAAGGCTCTTGCCGAGTGGCGTGCCGACCTGCAGATTGTGGTTGCCTTTCGTATGCTCCCCGAGAGTGTATGGAATATGCCTCGCCTGGGAACTTTTAATCTGCACGCATCGTTGTTGCCTCAGTATCGAGGTGCTGCTCCCATTAACTGGGCTATAATAAACGGCGATAAGGAGACGGGTGTAACAACTTTCTTCCTTAAACACGAAATTGATACAGGTGATGTAATTTATCAGGATATTGTACCTATTGCCGATGAAGATACAGCAGGAACGCTGCACGATAAACTTATGCTGACGGGTGGTGATACGGTGTTACGCACTGTAAAGGCTATTGTAGCCGGCGAGGTCGAAGCGCTACCCCAAGAGAAACTGTATAAGAGTGTCGATGAACTTCGTCCTGCGCCAAAAATCTTCCGTGATACCTGTCGAATAAATTGGGATGCAAAATTACAGAATATATATGATTTTGTAAGAGGTATGTCACCTTATCCCGCTGCTTGGACCGAGATTCACACTGCCGATGGTGCTTCTGTTGCAGTGAAAATATATGAGGTAGCTCGCGAGGCTGCATCGCACGATAAGGAGTGGGGTACACTGCTCACCGATGGTAAGAAATATGTGAAGGTGGCTGTAGACGGAGGATATATCCAACTGCTCTCCATTCAGATTCCCGGGAAAAAACGTATGGCTGTAGACGATTTGCTCCGAGGCTTTAATATGCAGGGTGCTAAAATTGTAAAATGATGATGAATTTATTCGTTTAATAACGTATTGATGCCGATATTATTGTTAATGTCGGCATTTTTATTTAAAATAATTTGGAATAAAAGAATAAATTTTATTTCTTTGCAGCGTTGATAAACAAATGTCAACAAAATATAATGGTTTTAGGGCGGTGACAGATAGAAATCTGTAGACTGTTTTAAACGATAAAATAATAAGAATCTTAACAATTAAAAATTATTGCCTATAGAGAAACTTCTACTCCTTAATAATATAATGTAAATAATGGAGAATTTGAAGAATATGACCGACGACGTGTTGGTCAAACTCTACTTAGAGGGCAATAATGTAGCGTTCGATACTTTGTTGGAGCGCTATCAGGATAAATTATACCGCTATATTTTCTTTCTTGTGCGTTCGCGCGAAGTGACCGAAGACCTCTTTCAGGAGACCTTCGTTAAGGCTATTGTAAACCTGCAACAGGGACGTTATCAGCCCGATGGAAAGTTCTCGGCTTGGATAACACGCATTGCACATAATCTTGTAATCGACCTCTTCCGTCAAGAGCGTAACGAGAATCTTATATCTAACGATGAGAGTGATGTTGACCTGCTTAACAGCGCAAAATTTTCGGAGGGAACAATAGAGTCTCAGATGGTAAATAAGCAGGTGCTCAAGGATGTTGCACGTCTGGTAGATGAACTGCCCGAGGCACAGCGCGAGGTGGTGCGTATGCGCTTTTTCGAGAATAAATCTTTCAAGGAGATAGCCGAGAGCGAGGGTATCAGCATAAACACAGCCTTAGGACGTGTACGATATGCAATATCTAATATGCGCCGCATTGCTGCCGAGAAGAGAATAAGTCTTGCATTAGAGTTCTAAGAATCTATTCAATAT
>JAGCKB010000063.1 GCA_017647725.1 Bacteroidaceae bacterium | reverse complement strand
TTTCGTGCGCAGAGCCTTTTGCCTACTTTTCGACGGCACGAAAAGTAGGAGAAAAATAACAATGAAAGGCTGAATTTAGCAAACAAGCCTAAATGAGAGACTGAAAAAGTTTTACCGGACACCAATAGTTTTTAATATTCGCGGTATTGCGGGCGATTGAAAATCGCCCCTACAAGCAATGAAGCATCAATGAATTACCTCCACGATAATCTTCGCGAACAGTAGGGGCGATTTCCAATCGCCCGCCCAACGCAAACAAGCATCAATGAATTATCTCCACGATAATCTTCGCGAACAGTAGGGGCGATTGAAAATCGCCCCTACAAGCAACCGGTGGCCTGTATAAATATAAAAAGCAGGCTTCACTTTTGTGAAGCCTGCTGAATTTATGTTAGGTTGGAACCGATTACTCTGCCCAATCCATCTTAGACATACGTAGGTAGCTTGCGTAACGCTTCTTAGCCATACCCTCAGCTGCGTCGAACAACTCCTGTGCCTCTGCGGGGAACTGCTTAGCAAGTGATGCGTAACGTACCTCGCCCTGCAAGAACTCCTGGAACTTATCCCACTGGGGCTCTTTGCTATCGAGTGTGAAGGGGTTCTTACCCTCATCCTCGAGAGCGGGGTTGTAACGCCACAAGTGCCAGTAACCGCACTCAACGGCTGCAGCCTGCTCGGCCTGTGCCTTACCCATACCCTTGCGGATACCGTGGTTGATACAGGGAGCGTATGCGATTACGAGTGAAGGACCGGGATAAGCCTCAGCCTCGCGGATAGCCTTCAAGCACTGGTCGTAGCTTGCACCCATTGCAATCTGTGCAACGTATACGTAACCGTAGGTTGTTGCGATGAGACCGAGGTCTTTCTTGCGGATGCGCTTACCTGATGCAGCGAACTTAGCGATAGCACCAAGAGGAGTAGCCTTAGATGCCTGACCACCGGTGTTAGAGTAAACCTCGGTGTCGAGTACGAGGAGGTTGATATCTTGACCCGATGCAATTACGTGGTCGAGACCGCCGTAACCGATATCGTATGATGCACCGTCACCACCAATGATCCACTGTGAACGCTTAACGATGTACTGCTTAATCTTGAGAACCTCCTTGCACTTGTCGCAGCTGCAAGCCTCGCAAGCAGCGATGATAGCGGGAGCAATCTCCTTTGTTACATCTGAGCTGTTGCTGTTCTCGAGCCACTTCTGTGTAAGTGCCTTGAGCTCGTCGCTGCAGCACTCGCAGCTCTGCATCTCGGTGAAGAGACGTGCAAGACGCTCGCGAATCTTGTTGTCGGCAAGCTTCATACCAAGACCAAACTCGCAGAAGTCCTCGAAGAGTGAGTTAGCCCAAGCAGGACCGTTACCATTCTCGTCCTTTGTATAAGGTGTAGAGGGAACCGATGCCGAGTAGATTGAAGAACAACCTGTTGCGTTTGCTACAATCTGGTGGTCACCGAACAACTGGCTAACGAGCTTAACGTAAGGTGTCTCACCGCAACCCGAACAAGCACCTGAGAACTCGAAGAGAGGAGTAGCGAACTGTGAGTTCTTGGGGTTGCTCTTGATGTCAACAAGGCTCTGCTTTGTCTTAACGTTCTTAACGCAGTAATCCCAGTTAGCTGCCTCGGGCTTCTCCTGCTCAAGGGGAGCCATCTCAAGTGCCTTACCACCGAGCTTGGGATTGCCGGGACATACGTCAACACAGTTACCGCAACCAAGACAGTCCATAACGCCAACCTGTATGCGGAACTGCATACCCTTGAATGCTGCGGGAGCCTTCATCTCGATCTTAGCTGCGTCAAGACCTGCTGCCTCCTCCTCGTTCATTACGAAGGGACGGATACAAGCGTGAGGACAAACGTATGAACAACGGTTACACTGGATACAGTTCTCGGGATTCCACTTGGGAACGAATGCACTTACACCACGCTTCTCATAAGCCGATGTACCGCAAGGCCATGTACCGTCCATAATGGGAGTAAATGCCGATACGGGGAGGCTGCCACCATCCTGTGCGTTGATGGTACGAACAACTTTTGTGATGAACTCGGGCTCGTCACGTACGATGGGTGCATCGTCGGCAAGATTTGCCCAAGAAGCATCGATAGTAAGCTGCTTGTACTCGCCACCACGGTCAACAGCAGCATTGTTCTTGTCGACAATGTCCTGACCCTTCTTGCCGTAAGACTTAACGATGAACTTCTTCATCTGCTCAATAGCAAGGTCTACGGGAATAACGCCTGTGATGCGGAAGAATGCGCTCTGGAGGATTGTGTTTGTGCGGTTGCCCAATCCAATCTCACGTGCAATCTTAGTAGCGTTGATATAGTAAACAGTAATATCGTTCTGTGCGAAATATCTCTTAATATTGTTGGGGAGGTTGTTGATAAGCTCCTCGCCATCCCATACAGTGTTCAAAAGGAATGTACCGCCCTTCTGCAAACCGCGAATTACATCGTACATACGCAAGTAAGCCTGAACGTGGCAAGCTACAAAGTTGGGAGTATTTACAAGATATGTGCTGCGGATGGGTTTGTCACCGAAACGCAAGTGTGAGCAGGTGAAACCACCCGACTTCTTAGAGTCGTAAGAGAAGTATGCCTGACAGTGCTTGTCGGTGTTCTCGCCGATAATCTTGATTGAGTTCTTGTTGGCACCTACTGTACCGTCTGCACCAAGACCGTAGAACTTAGCCTCGAACATGCCGTCAACAACAGCAATCTCCTCTTTCTTGGGAAGTGATGTGAATGTAACGTCATCAACGATACCTACTGTGAAGTGGTTCTTGGGAGTGGGAAGAGCAAGGTTCTCATAAACCGACATAATCACTGCAGGTGTTGTATCGTTTGAACCGATACCGAAACGACCGCCTACGATTACGGGGTTGATAGCCTTGAGCTCGTCGTGAGAAGCAAATGCCTCAACAACGTCAAGATAGAGAGGCTCACCGTTGCTTCCGGGCTCCTTTGTGCGGTCAAGTACTGCAATGCGCTTAACGCTCTTAGGCATAACGGCAGCAAGGTACTTGAGTGAGAAGGGACGATAGAGGTGAACAGAAACCAAACCTACCTTCTCGCCACGAGCTACCATATAGTCGATAGCCTCCTTGGCAGCCTCAGTAGCCGAACCCATAACGATGATTACGCGATCTGCATCCTCGGCACCATAGTATGTGAAGGGAGCGTAGTTGCGGCCTGTGATAGCCGAAATCTCACGCATATACTCGGCAACAATCTCGGGTACTGCATCGTAGTAGGGGTTAACACCCTCTTTGTGTGTAAAGAATGTCTCGGGGTTCTCGGCTGTACCGCGTGTGTTGGGGTTAGAGGGGCTGAGTGCTCTGTCACGGAATGCCTGAACGCTATCCCAGTCTACCAAGTGTGCGATCTCCTCTTGCTCAAGCAACTCGATCTTCTGAATCTCGTGTGATGTTCTGAAACCGTCGAAGAAGTTGAGGAAAGGAATACGGCTCTTGATTGTTGAAAGGTGAGCAACAGCTGCAAGGTCCATTACCTCCTGAACCGAACCCTCGCAAAGCATTGCGTAACCGGTCTGGCGGCAAGCCATAACGTCCATGTGGTCACCAAAAATACAGAGTGAGCTACCTGCGATAGAACGTGCTGATACGTGAAGAACGCTGGGAAGAAGCTCACCTGCAATCTTGTACATATTGGGAATCATCAGCAGAAGACCCTGCGATGCAGTGAACGAAGTGGTAAGAGCACCGGCCTGCAGTGAACCGTGAAGTGCACCTGCTGCACCTCCCTCAGACTGCATCTCCTGAACCAATACAGTCTCGCCAAAGAGGTTCTTACGACCCTGTGCTGCCCATTCGTCAACATACTCAGCCATTGTAGATGAGGGTGTGATAGGGTAGATGGCTGCTACCTCGGAAAACATATAGGCAATGTGAGCTGCTGCCTGATTTCCGTCACAAGTGATGAATTTCTTTGCTTTTGTCATAATGCGATTAATTTATGAATTGTAACCTAAATTATTCGGTTTTAACTATTTATTCTCTGGTAATTGTTGTTGCAATATCACATAAATGTCGTGTGCCTCTTTTTGCTGAGACACTATTGACGTGCAAATTTACAAAATAAATTGAATATATAGGTTTTATAAACGCTAAAATGAGTACTTTTGTGATATTTTTTTATATGACAAAGTTTAGGTATATATTTTTCTCGATTTTTATTCTTTGTGTCGTCTCTCTGCAGGCTCAAAAAACGGCATCGTTGCCAAAATATGAGTATCGTGCTGTGTGGATAACGACAATAGAGAATCTCGATTGGCCTCGTACACAGATAAAGAAGCCGTCGGATATTGCTGTGCAGCAACGTGAACTGATAGTTTTGCTCGATTCATTAAAGGCTATTAATGTGAATTGTGTGATGTTGCAGACACGTGTGAGGGGTGATGTGCTCTATCCGTCAAAGATTGAGCCCTTTTCCAAAGTGCTCACAGGTGTTTCCGGACGCGACCCCGGTTACGACCCTTTGGCATTTGTCATCGACGAGTGTCATAAACGCGGAATGCAGCTACACGCTTGGATTGTGACCTTGCCGTTGGGAGATATCAAACATGTTGCTTCGCATCGTGCAAAGGCTTTGAATAAATTGTATCCTCGGTTGTGTCGTGTATATAAAGGTAGTTGGTATATGGAGCCGGGTGAGCCGGCTACAGCCGATTATATTGCTCGCTTGACCGAAGAGATTGTGTCGAATTACGACCTTGATGGTATTCACCTCGATTACATACGTTACCCCGACCATCCTTCAAAGTACCCCGATGGCTATCTGTTTCGTAAGTATGGTGCGGGTATTTCGCTTGCCGATTGGCGACGCGCAAACATTACGCGCATAATGCGTGTGGTCTATAATAAGGTAAAGAGTATCAAACCTTGGGTGCGTGTCAGTTGCGCTCCTTTGGGCAAGAACGACGACCTTACAGCCTATTCATCGCGTGGCTATAATGCGGTGCGCACCGTTTATCAAGAACCGCAGAGGTGGCTCGAAGAGGGTATTGTG
>JAGCKB010000062.1 GCA_017647725.1 Bacteroidaceae bacterium | reverse complement strand
AACTCGTTAAGTGTGTTTATGCTTGTGGTGCTTGCCTGCTTCTTCTTCAAGAGCGACAGGCTTACTGTGCGCAAGATTGTGGGCTGCATAATTGGTTTTTCCGGTATTATGGTGCTTAATGTGGGTGGTGTCGAGAGTGGCAGTTTTACTTTTATGGGCGATGGAATGATTGTTCTTAATGCTTTGTGCGCTGCATTCGCAGGGCTTATGACACGTGGATTGGGGAATAGAGCCGATGTCTTTGTGGGTACAGGATACAGTCTTGCTGTTGGAGGATTTATGCTGCTGGTGATTGGCATTGTGATGGGTGGAAAGTTGCCTCATATTACGCTGTGGGGTGTTGTTATACTGCTGTTGCTGGTACTTATATCTTCGCTCTGCTTTACGCTTTATAATAAATTGCTTACCTGTAACCCGGTAGGCAAGGTGGCTATCTTTAATTCTCTTATTCCTGTTGTAGGTGCCGTTACATCGTGTCTATGCTTGAAGGAGCAGTTCTATTGGAGTTATCTCTTTGCGGCTCTTTTGGCAATGATTGGTATTTATATAATAAATAAAGGAAAATGATTGAATGGCTTATTTATTATGAACTGATTATAAATCTGTTGGCATTTGTTCTGTGCGGTATAGACAAATATCAGGCAAAGCGTGGTCTGTGGCGCATACCCGAGTGGAGGCTGATTCACATGGCGCTTTTTGGCGGTGGGGTAGGCGCTCTTTTCGGAATGTATGTGTGGAGGCATAAGACACAACATAAATTGTTTGTTATTGGTGTTCCTCTGCTCGTTATATTACATTTTGTTTTTCTCTATTATGCGTTTTTGCGTTAACCGAAAAAATGCATTATCTTTGTATTTATGATACAAGATAAGCTAAAATAAATTTTACTTCTTGCATTATCTTTGTATCTGTGATATAAAATAAGTAACAAATATTACTAACCTTTTAAACGATAAACATAACAATGGAAGTAAAGAAATATATCCAAGAGAACGAGGAGCGTTTCCTCGAGGAGTTGTTCTCGCTCATACGTATCCCAAGTATTAGCGCGCAGAGTAGTCATAAGGATGATATTTTGGCCTGTGCCGAGCGTTGGAAAGAATTGTTGCTTGAGGCGGGCGCCGATAGAGCCGAGGTGATGCCGTCGGCAGGTAATCCGCTTGTATATGCCGAGAAAATCGTGAACCCCGATGCTCCTACGGTGCTCATCTATTCGCACTACGACGTAATGCCCGTCGAGCCGCTCGACCTGTGGAACAGTAATCCATTTGAGCCGGTTGTCAAGGATGGTCGCATCTGGGCGCGTGGTGCCGATGATGATAAGGGACAGGCTATGATTCAGGCAAAGGCTTTCGAGTATGTTGTGCGCAACGGCCTGCTTAATCATAATGTTAAATTTATCTTCGAGGGCGAGGAGGAGATTGGCTCTCCCAGCCTTAATGCTTTCCTCGGCGAACATAAGGAACTGCTTAAGGCCGATATAATTCTTGTATCCGATACAAGTATGTTGGGTGCCGAGCTTCCTTCGCTGACAACAGGACTGCGCGGACTCGCCTATTGGGAGGTTGAGGTGACAGGTCCCAACCGCGACCTGCACTCGGGACACTTTGGCGGTGCTGTTGCCAATCCTATAAATGTTTTGTGCGAAATGATTGCCAAGATGACCGACGAGAGGGGAAAAATCACAATTCCCGGGTTCTACGACGATGTCGAGGAGCTGTCGGCCGAGGAGCGTAATATGATTGCCTCTATTCCTTTTGACGAGGAGGCCTATAAACGTGCAATAGAGGTTGACGAGCTTCGTGGCGAGGAGGGTTATGCTACTCTCGAACGCAATAGTTGTCGTCCTTCGTTCGATGTGTGCGGTATTTGGGGCGGATACACAGGCGAGGGTGCAAAGACTGTGCTTCCTTCAAAGGCTTACGCCAAGCTGTCGTGTCGTTTGGTGGCGCATCAGGACCACGCTAAAATTTCACAGATGTTCGTCGATTATTTTACATCTATCGCACCCAAGAGCGTAAAAATAAAGGTTACTCCTATGCACGGCGGCGAGGGATATGTTTGTCCCATCACTCTGCCTGCATACAAGGCCGCAGAGAAGGGCTTTGAAAAGGCATTCGGTCAGAAACCGTTGGCGGTGCGTCGCGGTGGCAGTATACCTATCATCAGTGATTTTGAGAAGATTCTTGGAATAAAGACTGTGCTTATGGGCTTTGGTCTTGAAAGCGATGCAATACACTCGCCAAACGAGAATTTCCGACTCGATATATTCCGCAAGGGTATAGAGGCGGTTGTCGAGTTCCATAAGAACTATAAGGGTTGATACAATGTTATATGTAACGCGCCGACCTGTTTGGCGCGTTACGTTTTTTT
>JAGCKB010000061.1 GCA_017647725.1 Bacteroidaceae bacterium | reverse complement strand
TATAGTAAAATTTACTCAAAAAAACAACTCCCAAAGAATCGCGAAATATATTTTAAATAGTTCCTAAAAGATGTTCTTAATTTGGAATTACAGTCATTTTTTCATAATTTTGCACAGCAAAAGGATTTTATGAACAATTCCACCATAAAGTTACACTTTCATTACAGCTCAAAAAAACAAATAATATATATTATGAAAAAGATTATCAACCCTTTCTTGCCGTTAACAGAAAAGGGATACAACTGCTTTGCCTGTGCGCCCAACAACCCTTACGGATTAAAAATGGAGTTCTACGAGGATGGCGACGATATTGTCTCTTTCTGGTCGCCCGACGACAATTATCAAGGATGGCTTAAGACGCTGCACGGAGGCATACAGGCAACCCTCATCGACGAGTGTGCGGGATGGCTCATCTCGCGTAAATTCCAGACATCAGGAATGACCACCAATCTGAATATCAAATATAAAAAGCCTGTTCCCACCGGCAAAGATGTTACTTTGGAGATTCGCACACGCGTAAAGCAAGTGAAACGTAACTTTGTATTTATGGAGGCGTCAATTGCGCATAACGGCGAGGTGTGCTCGACCGGCGAGCTCACTTTCTATTGTTTCACAAAGGAGGTTGCCGAGAAGGATTTTCTATTCCGAGGTTGCGAGGTTGAGGAATGAATAAGTTTTTTCAGGGCATATATAACGAAAAAAGAGCCTTTAGCCGGGCTCTTTTTCATTAATCATATTGCGACGAGAATTTAACATACTCGTTTATCTCCTCGATGCCATCATCAGTGAAATTATACAGATGCACACCCGCGTAAGGATGACCATCTTCGACAAAATTCACCCACACTTGCCAACAGAGGATACGCTCTACCCTATCGGCAATACCGCCATCGGCTTCGAGGTAGCCGTCGCCAACAAGCAGTTCGTGAAACTCATTGGCAAAGCTGTCGCAGTGAAAATCGCCATACTCGATAAAAGAGTCCTGCTCACACGATAAATAGAGCGAGACAACAGCATTCTTGACATCTACATTATCGGCACAAGCAGCAAGAAAATCGCAAGCTACTGTGTGCGCATAGAATTTCTCGAAGTTCTGTTTCTGCATAACAATCTGTTTTAGGGATTATCTTTTCATTTCGCACAATATATCCAACATATTCAGTGCCAACCTTTTTCGGTCATAGTCGACAGCTAATTTTTCACCACCCTTGCGACAATCGCCATATATCAGTTCCGAGCCAAAGAGGGTGTTCAGTTTATCAAGAAAATCGGCTTTATCCTCGGGTTCATAAAACAGACCTGCGCGGTACTGCTCGACTATTTCGCGCGCCTCACCATCTACACCTAAAAGAATTGGAACCTGCATTGCAGCCGTCTCGAATATTTTTGACGGAATAACAGTTTTAAAAAGAGGGTCACGACGAAGATTTATGATGGCGGCATCCTGTAGCGCCACATAATCGGCAACCTTATCTTTGGGAACAGAGTCAAGCAACACTACATTGGTGATGTTCTCATCTTTAATTTTCTGCTTGATTTTCTCTTTCTCGGCACCCTCGCCCATTATAAGCAGAGAGTAATCTTTCAAGTCCTTGACACAGTCGAGCAGAAAATCAAGTTTATGCGCCATTCCCAAAGTTCCAATGTAACCTAACACACGCTTGCCCTCGAGTCCCAACGAGCGCATAAGTTCCTGCGACTTTTCACGCGGATAGAAACGCTTGAGATTAGCACCATTCTTTACTACAGAAATCTTATCGGGTGATATTCCCTTTTTTACAATTTCATTTTTAAATGAGTTTGTCACCACCACTATCTTTTTTGCCGAGCGGTAGCACCAAAGCTCCTCTTTAGAGAAATAGCGCAGTACAATACCATCGTTCATTGCGCCCACCGTCTTAATAGAATCGGGCCATAAGTCACGCACCTCCATAACCCACGGTTTACGTTTAAAGAAATGCAAAGTGCGCCCCGAGAGAGCGGTAAAGAACTGTGGCGATGTGGCAACAATAATATCGCAATCGCAAAAAAGTCCGTGTAGGAAAGAGGTTACCGAAAAACTTATATAGTCGATAATTCTTTTCAAAAATCCGCTGTTTGATGTTATATAGGTCCACACACGTATAACCTTTATGCCATCGACCCACTCGGTTTTCTTCCACGAGTTTTTATAGCCATCGTACACCTTGCCAATGGGATAATTGGGGAAACAGGTTATGACCGTTACCTCGTGTCCCGCAGCTACCCACTCGCGACAATGCTCATAGGTTCTTGTTGCCGGGGCATTTACCTCGGGGGGAAAATTATCTGTCAAGAATAGTATCTTCATCGCCTTTGTCTGTGTTTATCGAACAGTCTGTCACTCCTTATATTCCTTTAACGTAATTTCAGCAGTTTTATTATACTGTAGGTAATAATAAACTGCACAAGAGCGAGGGCTGTTTTATACAAATGCGCGAAGATACAAAAAAAGTATCAAATGCAAACTAATTGAAAATAAATTGATATTATTTTAGAAGCTGTTTAAATTTATATCGTCAAGTTTTTTATAGAGCAAAATTGGATGTTTATTTATATTTTAAGGGCGCATAGCGGGCTATGTAACCGCAAAAAAGAAAAAAACAGGCATTTTTGCTCTATAAAAAACAACGAAACCGTCAGCTTCTATATGAATATTTTTTTTAGAAATTTAAACAGCTTCTAATAATGAAAGTGAGTATAGTTGTGTAAAATTCGTGCTATAACAGGTTTAATATCGTAATTCTTAATATTTATAAGATAAAATAATACGACAAAAAAAAGATTAAACTACATTCGATTTATCCTTTTTATAAAGAATCTTGTAACCTAATGCCGCCACTACAACAGACATAACGGGACTTAGAAGATTAAAGAAACAGAAAGGGAAATAGGCGATAGTTGATATTCCAAGCACTGCGCTCTGAGCAATACCGCAACTATTCCACGGAACAAGCACCGATAACACCGTTGCCGAGTCCTCGGTGGCACGACTGAGTACACGTCGGTCTATTCCCAAACGGTCGAATCCCTCTTTATTAAGGTCACCGGTAAGTATTATGGACATATATTGGTCGGCAGTGCAAAGATTGAAGAACAATCCCGAAAAGACGGTCGTAGAGACAGCGCCAACAACGCCACGCACCCCTTTCAGTATGTAGTGCGTGATGGTGCTTGCCATACCACTACCCATAAGCACACCACCAAAGCACATTGCAGCGAGAATGAGCCATATTGTATTAAGCATTCCCGACATACCGCCTGTAGTAACAAGAGAATTCAACGTTTCGTTACCCGTTTCAATAGCAGTAGAGTTACATACAGCAGTAAGCACCGCGTTCACCGATACGGCAAAGGCGCCTTGCGTCTCACCTCCCAATGATGCAACAACATCGGGCTGCATAATGAGCATTGCCACCGATGCAGCCACCACCGATATAAAAAGAGTTATGAGCACAGGGACACGACGCACGATAAGCACAAAAGTAATAAGAGGAACCAGCAGCAACCATCCGCTTATATTGAATGAGCTTCTGAGCGCATCGGATAGTCCATCATTTACAGCCTCAACCCCCTCATAGATATAAAACCCTGCAACAGCATATATCAAAAGGGCTATAGCCATCGACGGAAAAGTAGTGTAAATGAGGTAACGTATATGCGAGAAGAGTGTAACTCCCGCTGTCGACGATGCGAGCACAGTAGTATCGGATAGTGGGGACATTTTATCGCCAAAATAGGCACCCGAAATTATAGCACCGGCTGTCCAGCTGGCAGGGAAACCAATAGTATATCCTATTCCCATAAATGCGACTCCGACAGTAGCACAAGTTGTCCAGGAACTTCCCGTAACAAGACTCACCACCGCCGATATGAGACAGGTTGCAAAAAGAAAGAGCGCAGGCTCCATCACCTGCAGACCATAGTATATCATTGTGGGAACAATACCGCTAAGCATCCACGTTCCCGAAATTGCGCCAATGAGCAGCAGCACCAGAATAGATATTGTAGAGGACTCGACGCTTTTTATTATTCGCTCCTCCATAACTTTCCAGCGTACACGATAGATTTTCATTGCCAATGTAGCCGCCACAGCCGCCGAAACAAGCATCGCCACCTGACTACCGCCGGCAAGAATATCGCCACCCGTACAAGATGCCACAACCACAAGAATTGTTGCAAGCACAGCAATGGGTACAAGTGAAACAAATAGAGAAGGGGTTTTATCTTTCGAAACAGTTTTTTCCATATACCAAATTAAATCTCATCTATTTTATGCAACAGCGCACCCGGGTAATAATGTTCCAGAATTTGCGAAAAAGAGTACCCGCGCTCGCCCATCATCGCAGCACCTATCTGACAAAGGCCTACACCGTGTCCCCAACCAGCTCCTTTAAGCAAGAAAGAGATTTCGCCTGCGTCGCTGCATAGTTTATCAATCACAAAAGCCGAACTATAAAGATGCGAGGGCGACAGCCATCGACGAATCTCAAGTTCCTTACCGACAACAACAGTGCGGTTGGCGCCTACTATGCGCAGAGCCACCAAACGCCCCGACGCAGCACGCTCTACAGGCTGCAAATCCTCTATTCTCCCGAAACTAATCCCCGAACGTTTTTCTATGAGTTGCGTAATTTCATCCTGTGTATATTTTACCTGCCAACGATAAAAATCATTCGTTTCGCAGTCATATCCGTTAAGTACCTGTGAAAGCACCTCTTTATCATCGGTATTACAGAAGGATACAGGTGCATCCTCTATCCAACAGCGTGCCGCCGCCTCATCGGTAAGGTCGACAAAGCCCACCTTGCCATCATTATCGCGGAAAGAGTCGAGATAATCATAATCCTTATCCTCCCAACAAGCCGAGAATTTCTCGGTCATTCCACCGCAGCATTTACTGAAGCGGGCATCGCACACCTCGCCATCGTACGTAAGTACAAGATTCGATGTTGCCGCCACCGCCTCGGCGACCTTTTCGTTGCACACCGAAGTAATGCCCTGATACCGCTGACAATGGTCGTCGGCGCAAAGGTCGAACAGCGTATGATTCTCGCGGGCATACCAGCGAACGATACGCTCCTCATCCTCGTAGCCCAACTGCGCCTCGGTTACCTCTTCGCCGCGTCTTAGTTGCGCGTAGAGCCAACTGCGCGAAATCACTGTGTGTGCCTTAAGAAATTCGAGCGAGCTTGTCGCCGACATCTCGGACGAAATAACGCTTTGCAAATAGGTCTCGACAGGGAGGTTATTTATCGCTCTTAGTTCGCCATCCTCAATAATAAAGCGCAGAGCACCCGCAAATATCTGATTTTGTTTGCGTTCCCAGTGAAAATTCACCCCTATGACAACGTCGCAAAGAGTAAAATGGGACTCCTCGTCCAATGGAACAAATGAGAGAACGTCATACTTCCTCTCCTGCCAGATTATTGCGCCATCCTTTACTATAGCCGAGTAATCACCATCTGGCACAACAAGCCCGTCGAGACAGTATCCACCCGACAAGCAGAAGTTTATCTGCGGTGCTCGCAGAATACCTATATTTACATTTCTCATCAAAGAATCTCTTTTACTCTCTCTATTATTGAGCAATTCTGCGCCACCTCGCGAAGGATATCAGAGGCCTCGTCGCTCGTTATCCTCTCGAAATCCTCGGGACGCGGAGCAATCATCACTCCAACCATATCCAACAATCCGGGACTGACAAGACGCTGTGCCTCACCCTCGGCAAAGTAACAGGCAGGACGATGCGACAGACGCGGAATAACCACTGTTATCCATCCCTTATCTTCGCGATAAACGGTTACGACATTCATTCGTGGTTCGGGTTCATTGTCACTTATGGGCAGTGCCGCTTTCAATAAGTCAAACAGATGAATTGATTCCGAAACATCGGATGCCATAACAACAAATAGCGGAACAACATAAGATAAAGAGTAAGAAAGGGTTGCACTACCATACTCTTTCAGCGGCTCCATCTTCTCGAAGATTGCACCCCACCACTCATTCAACAGAGGAACATCAGTCTCCTTTACTGCCTGAAGATGTGCGTGATCGGGCGCTGAGGCACCACATTTTGCACCATTGTAAAAGAGAGCCATTCCCCTCCAATCGCGCGCAAGGTTGAGCATATCCCAATATAGAGAATCAATGAGTTGCGAAGTATGACCTTTCAATGGAAGAGTAAGATGATTGGAAAGTATCGGGAAAGGATTTACAAGCACCTCAACATCGAAAAGAGCATCAGCCTTTATCTGCTCGGCAGGACGGTTCGCAGCGCACAGAAAACAGGGACGTTTCTCGATAGAGGCACTATCGACTTTTGCCACAGTAGATACCATTCGCGCCGGATTATGCTGCAATGTAATACCACAATCCAATTTTCTTGTCTTTACATTCTTAAGAGCATCGAAACGCTCGGCAGCCTGAGGCCACTGCAAGAGTTGCTTTTCGAAAAAAGCATCCTTCTCATCATTCGTGAGGTGTGGTAACGATGCCATAAGTTCTATTCTCGCCTGCAGTTCGGCGGTGCGCAGAGAGTCTTTATAGGTATTGTGCGCATTAATTTTTGCGTGCGAAAGAGCAGCATCAGAGTTACCTTCCCAACGGCGACACAGATAGAGAACATCATATATACGTCCTATGCGATAGTTGCGCGAAATTTGCAGACCAACGGCATAATCCTCGCCATAGCTGACATTTGGAAATCCCACGCTGCGCACAACGGGAGTGTAGAAAGCACGAGGAGCACCAAGACCGTTTATTCGCAGAGCATTATTGCGTCCATTCTTCTCGCTCCACTCGCGGTGGTCGATTACTCCGGGAGGCAATGTATCAAGATTAAAATTACATATCCTATATGAACCCACAAGCATTGCACACTGTTGCGCATAGAACTCATCTACAATGCGTTGCAACACACCGCTATCGCTGTAAAGGTCGTCGCTGTCGAGCTGAACGGCAAAGCGTCCACACTGCGAGCTGTTGACAGCATAGTTCCAA
This sequence comes from Bacteroidaceae bacterium, assembly GCA_017647725.1. Lineage (GTDB taxonomy): Bacteria > Bacteroidota > Bacteroidia > Bacteroidales > Bacteroidaceae > HGM04593. Next base: position 4,159 of record JAGCKB010000061.1, on the reverse strand, counting down.
CAGCCGCCGATACCCAGATTGGTCGGTTCGGGGATAATATGACACACCCTTTCGTCGGCAAACGAGTCGATAACATCGCCCGTTCCATCGGTTGAGTGATTATCGACAATGAGTATATTGAACTTAAAATTTGTCTTTTGAGCAAGCACCGAACCTATTGCATCGCCAATGGTAGATACTCGGTTGAGCACAGGGATAACAACCGAAGCCTCAACAGGAAACTCACCTGCCGAGAGGTCGATGGTGCTGTATTTATATGGTGGCAGCCATCCTCCTATGCGGTGCAGATGGTCGGTGCACACCTGCTCCATCTCAATCTGAACATTGCGCTGTGCCGGATTCACATAATCGAACTGTTTTTCGCCACTCTTGCGTGTATCGGCCTCGACCTCGACATATAAATTACGTGACAGGTGCTGTATGCGTCCCACGCGACTCAGGGCAAGGCGCAACTGATAGAACCCCGCATATTCGCACTCGGGAAGTCGTTGCGCAGCATAATCATTAAGTGCCGAAGTGCGCACAACCACCAATGGGCCAAACTCAAAATCATTCCTCAGACTACCCGACTGATACTCAATAGTAGGCGCCTCGCACAACACCCCATCGACTATTTTGCTATAGTCACAATAGAGCATCGAGCTGTTCTCCTCCATAGCATTGCACATAAGCGACAAAGCATCGGGCGAGGGAAGTTCGGCAAGTTCTTTCAGCATAAAAACGACGAAAGGTGCCGAAGCGCGTTTGGCTGCATCGGCAAACAAGGCACTACCCGTAAGGGAGTCAGTCTCAATAGCAACCACCTTTTCGGGTAAGCTATTTAGAGAAGTACCATTTGCACACCACAAATATATTTTCTCGGCACAAACGGCAAGTTGAGAGAGGCTCTCTACTCCTGCCGATGGCATAGGCATAAACAATTCAAAATTCATAAAACCAATATTCAGAGGTTGTTTATTAATATTTCCGCGAAAGTAGTAAAAAATAAGAGATTACACCGAAGTTTTTTGCACAATTAAATACAAAAAAGATACTAACAACGAAAAAGAACAGCCATTTATTCTCTTTTACATTATTTTTCACTACTTTAGAGGCTGTTTAAATTTTCATCACAAACGTAAAGATACATTTTCTGCAATAAAGCTGTTGTTTTAGAAATTCAAACAGTTTTTGCACCTTAACTTAAATAAAAAATGAGATACTATGAATAGATTGCTACCCTACATCTGCACTGTGATATTTACATTAATTGCAATAGGCGCAAATGCCAACCCCGATAGTTACGAGACACTAGCCAAAGAGATTACAAAAGAGTGTAGCAGCGATTACGAACGGGCACGAGAAATTTACCGTTGGATATGCGCAAATATCAGCTACGACCTTGAGGGCGAAGCCAATAGTGCCGACAAATGCCTCGAGCTGCGCCGCGGCACAAGTTTCGGCTACAGTCAGTTGTATGCCCGTCTGGCACAACAGGTTGGAATGCAACCTATTGTCGTTGCAGGCAAGGCAAAAACAGGCCCAGTTCTCAAAGGACACTGTTGGATATATGTAAAGTGCGATGAGCGAGACATTCTCATAGACCCGATGTGGGGTTCAGGCAGCATAAAAGATGGTAAATTTATTCGTAGCGAAAACGACGAAAGCTGGTTCGATGTAAAGCCCGAGTGGATGATATTCACACACCTGCCACAAGAGAAGAAATATCAATTCATTAAAAAGAAGATAAACGAAGAGAAGTTCAAAGAGCTTCCAATCGTTTATCCTTATATGGGAGAATACGGATTCGATGCAGCCACGACACTAAATCATATACGTGACAAGCAGATGGGAGCACCCGCAGTATATGACCTGACAAATTGGCTCGACGTAAAAGTTACCGAAGCCCCCATCCGGGAGGAGCTTCGCGTGGGCGAGGCCTACCGCTTTGTTGTGAACAAAAAGAGCGCACACAAATTGCTGCTCATCTGCGGAAGCGAATATGTAACCGAAGATATGTGGGAGCGCAACGATAGCACCTACTCGCTAACCTATCGTCCTTTTAAAGCCGACAAACTAAGCCTCTCATTCGAGCGCAATAATGATGGCATATATACCACTGCAATAGAATACAAAATAGCCATCCCCACCCGTGCCGAACTGGACACATTGGTCAAGTACCGTCCGCTTGCAAGCGAAGAGATTAGAAAAATGACAAGCGCTAATATCGAGGTACTCGAAAGGATGAAATTAGATGGTCATAAACTATTGGAAGGAATACGTTCAAAGGAGATTACCTCGATGCCACAATTCTACGTCGACTGCAAATTCGACATTATCGATATCCCACTCACAGGTACACTGAAGACGGGCGAGAGCTACCGTTTCAGAATACGTCCGCACGAGAAGGGACATAGTTGGGTCATCACTCAGGGACACAAACGTTTCCGTCGTTGGACAGTAGACCAACAGAGTGGCGAACAGGAGATTACAGTGCGTCCAACCCAAGCCGGGACCCTTGAACTATCGGTAATATACTCGAACGAAAAAGGAGTCTATCGCACCTGCATACTATACACTGTTGAGTAAATAGATAAATAATAACACGCGGGTTATTGTTTTTAGGCTCACCTGTGCCTGTTTCTCACTTTTTTGCACTATCTTCGCAGAAAATTTCGCCCCACCGATGGAGAATTGCAAGATGAAACTTTTGGGAATGACACTCCCACAGATAAAAGAGAGTATCACCGCAGCAGGAATGCCTGCTTTCACAGCCAAGCAGATTGCCGATTGGGTGTATAAAAAACGTGTACGCTCGATTGACGAGATGAGCAATATTTCAATAAAGAATCGTGAGAGACTGGCACAACTGTTCGAGGTTGGCTTTGCCGAGCCTGTCGAGGCTATGCGCTCGGTCGACGGTACAATAAAATATCTGTATCAGGTAGATAACAGCCACTATGTAGAGGCAGTATATATCCCCGACGGCGACCGCGCCACATTATGCGTATCGTCGCAGGTTGGTTGCAAAATGAACTGTCTTTTCTGTATGACCGGCAAGCAGCGTTACACTGCCAATCTCAGTTGCAACGAGATACTGAATCAGATTTATGCCCTCCCCGAGTTCGAGAATCTCACTAACATCGTTTTTATGGGAATGGGTGAGCCTTGCGACAATCTTGACAATCTGCTACAAACGATAGAGATACTCACTGCCGACTACGCAACAGCGTGGAGCCCCCATCGTCTGACAGTATCGTCGGTGGGTGTACGCAAAGGACTTAAGCGTCTGCTCGACAGTGGTGATTATCATATAGCCATAAGTCTGCACCACCCCGAGCCTGCACGACGCAGCGAGATTATGCCTGCCGAGCGAGGATATTCCATCACCGAGATTATAGAACTTTTAAAGCAATACGACTTCAGTCACCAACGTCGACTGACATTCGAGTACATTGTATTCAAGGGGGGTAACGACTCGCCGACTCACGCACGAAAGCTGTTGCGACTGCTCTCGGGACTCGACTGCCGAATAAACCTCATACGCTACCACGCAATACCCGGCGTACCTCTTGAGGGAGTCGATGGCGAGGCTATGACACGTCTGCGCGACTACCTCACAGCCAACGGAATATTTACCACCGTACGAGCCTCACGCGGCGAGGATATTTTTGCAGCCTGCGGAATGTTATCTACCGCCAAGCAAGAGAAGAAAGAGAAAAACTAAAATATTTTCCCTTAAAAATATACAAAAGTTTTTAAACAAAAAGCAAAAAGCCACATCTGTAATGATAATTTTAGCACAGTTGTGCGTCATACATTACAAATACCCCTTTGAATTACTCTAAGACAGAAAGAATAAAATAAAAAAATAGTTACATTATGAGAAAACTTATTTTCACTCTTTTAGTATCATTTATCTTAGCATCGTGTTCGAGCGACGGCCCAACTATTTTCCAGCCATCATCAAGCGGACTACCATACGAAGTACTCGTAGTATGCGAGGACGATATGTGGGAAGCACCCGCAGGACGTGCACTTTACGATGTATTAGATACCGATATTTCGGGCGTTCCACAGCCCGAGCGTTCATTTCGCATCTCACACACACGCCCGGCAGCCTTTGGTAATCTGCTGAAGATATTCCGTAATATCATCAAAGTCGATATAGACCCCAAGC
>JAGCKB010000060.1 GCA_017647725.1 Bacteroidaceae bacterium | reverse complement strand
TCGTGCCGACGAAAAGTAGGCAAAAGGCTCTGCGCACGGAAAATCTTAACGTAAAATGCTCACGATGTTTTTTGGGTGCAGCGGAACTCGCTGCGCTCAAACAGCCTCGCACTTAATCCAAAAAGCATCTACCATTTTACTAATTTACCTATGGTGCACCAATGAACAACCTTATGATTATATGAAAAGGTGGGCTTGCTTTAGTATTTTTGAGGTAAATCTCGAAAATAGACTGCACTCGCTTTGAAAAATATTGAAGTGAACTTCATATTTCTCGCTCGTTTGTTAGTATCTTTGAGGTAAAAGGGGCAATATTAGCTTCGTCAATAGCACTTTTGGGGATTATTCTATTTTTATCGGACAGTAATATAAGAAGTCACAATTTTTACTTAATCTATTTTTATAGCAAATTTCACGATATAACAAATAATCATTATTTTTGTGACGAAACGCAAAAAGCCATCTATGCTAAGCCAGGAGACACAGGATTTTATAGCAGTCCACCGCAACGAAGATATTCGCTCGCTTGCCCTGCAAGCGAAGCGCTACCCAAATATAGATATGCGCGAAGCACTATCACAAATAGAGGGATGGCAGCTCGCAAAAGAGAAACTACCACAATGGGCAGCCACAGAGGGTGTGCTATACCCTCCCCGACTCTCTATGGAGCAGTGCTCGTCGCAAGCCACAGCACAGTATAAAGCAACTATAGCAGGCGGTAAGCAGATGGCCGACATAACAGGAGGATTCGGAATCGATTGCAGCTATATGGCACGCAACTTCGATAAAGCGACATATATCGAGCGCAACAGCACACTATGCGATATTGCACAACACAATTTCGGATTACTGAATTTAAATCATATAACAGTCATAAACGGACAAAGCGAAGATATTATAGACTCACTACCACGCTGCAACTGGATATATGCCGACCCGGCACGACGCGACAGCAACGGTGGCAAGGTGGTTGCTCTTGCCGACTGCGAGCCCAACATTCCGCTACTCGAAGAGAAACTTATGAGCAAATGCGACAAAGCTATGATAAAATGCTCTCCAATGCTCGATATTACAGCCGCCTGCCGCGAATTAAAGCACGTGAGCGAGGTTCACGTTGTAGCCGTAAACAACGAGTGTAAAGAATTGCTGTTTATACTATCATCCAAAGAGATAGACGCTTCAACCCCCATTCACTGTATAAATATTCTAAAAGAGGGTTCGCAGCAATTTAGCAGCACAATGGGAGAGGATTACAGCACCACCTATGCCCAAAGCATAAAAGAATATCTATACGAGCCAAATGCAGCAATACAGAAGGGGGGATGCACCGATGCCCTCACACAGTCATTAGATGTAAAAAAACTACATCCTAACAGCCAGCTCTTCACCTCGTCGACACATATAAACGAGTTTCCAGGAAGAGTATTTATCGTAGATGGTGTAAGCCGTTTCTCAAAGGGAGAGATAAAAAATATGTTTGGCAACATAAAAAAGGCAAATATAACCATACGCAACTTCCCTGATACCGTGCAAGGGCTACGCAAACGTCTGAAAATAGAAGAGGGAGGCGACATATATATATTTGCCACCACCCTCTTTAATAACGAAAAGGTTCTGATTAAATGTCATAAGGCTTAAGAACCCGGTACATAATTTACATTCAGCGTATAGAATGTGTTACGTTCAAACGTAAATGCCGGCAAAACAAATTTCATT
>JAGCKB010000004.1 GCA_017647725.1 Bacteroidaceae bacterium | reverse complement strand
CAGTTTCGGTTAAAGCAATGATTCGGGCGATTAAAAATCGCTCCTACTGTCCGCGAGGATATAAACACTTTATATTCATTAATAAAGCTCATTGCGTGTAGGGGCGATTTGCAATCGCCCGCAACCGAGGTAATGAGCACAGTAAACAAGTTTCCTTTGCACTCGCTTAATCGGCAGTTTGTTTGGGAATTACTTTTACTGCTGTTTCGGTTAAAGCAATGATTCGGGCGATTAAAAATCGCCCCTACTGTCCGCGAGGATATAAACACTTTATATTCATTAATAAAGCTCATTGCGTGTATGGGCGATTTGCAATCGCCCGCAACCGAGGTAATGAGCATAGTAAACAAGTTTCCTTTGCACTCGCTTGATCGGCAGTTTGTTTCACGAACCCACTATCGCTCGGCAAAATAAACAAGTTTCCTTTGCTCTCGCTTAATCGTGGCTTTGTTTGGGAATTACTTTTGCTACTGTTTCTGGCGATTACAAGCGGCAATAAATCCCACAAAAACTAACTGCACACTATTATTGATTATATCGTACCCCAATAAAAATATGTGGTTACTCCTTTCCGCTGACCTTAAAAACAATCATATCGCTCTTTGTACCTATGCGAATGGGAGGGCCCCATAGCGATAGGCCACTTGAAACAACGATATGTGAGTGATTCCATTTTCGGTAGCCGTGACTTTGTTCAAAGATTATGTCGGTAACAATATTTCCCGGCCATATCTGCCCGTGGTGAGTGTGCCCACAAAAGACAATGTCAATCTGCTCTTCGTCTATCTGTGATAGTTGTATCGGCTGATGCTCTACAAGGAACGATGCACGCTCTTTGTCTACTTTTGCCATAAGATGCTCAAGAGATGCGGTGTTTTTACCTTCTCTAAACTTATGCTTGTCGTCGCGCAATATCAACTGCAGGCCGTTGGAGAGTGTAATAATGCTATCGGCAAACATTTTTATGGGTGTACGCTCAAGGAAACAATAGCTCTCATCTATGCCGCTTATATATTCGTGGTTACCGGGTGCCATATAAATACCCATTGGCGCCTTTAGTTCTCGCAGTTCCTCGTCCATCCTCTCGTTGTACAGTGGGATGAGGCTGTTGTCGATAAGGTCGCCACCTATTATAATAAGGTCGGGTTTTTGTTCGTTAATCATCTGTACGAATTTTTTCAGCTTCTCTTTGCCCGTACCGTAGCCCAGGTGCAGGTCGCTCACTGCGACGATGGTAGTAGTTCCTTTCAGTGGCTTGTCGAGCTTAATATCTATATTCTCGACTCTTGGAGTGAGATTGTTGATGTATCCGCCTGTCAGTATCACTGCTGTGATGCCTAACCCTATGAAAAAACTGTGCTGTAGCTTTCGTAAAAAGAGACGTTTAATAATGTCGACGCATAGTAATGCGAGCGTCATATAAAGCACAAATACCATCCACGTTGTTCCAATGCCAAACATTGTTTTAGGTAGAAATTCGGGGAGATTACTATGGCGCAGAGCCATTACAATGAACAACTGTAAGGCAAGAATCCAATAGATGATTCCAAACAGGACCTTGACGCTCCAATGTGCGCGTTTTATTGTCTGTAGTGCTCTGATGAAGATATATGCATTTCCAATGAGAAAGCATACGAGAATAAGAATTAGCATTGTGCCCATTTTGTCTCTTTTTAACTCGTTTGTATATATTCTTACAAAAATACGAGGCTATTTCAATGTTGATATTGATATAGCCTCGTATTTAATATTTTTTAAGAAAAACGCTTATTTCAGGTTCTCTATGAAGTAGCGGCTCAGGCGCTCGAACACGTGCATACGTGTATAGCTGCCAAAATAGATGCTGTGGTTACTGTCGGGGTACAGTGCCATTTCGATGTGCTTGCCTGCTTGGTTCAATTGGTGAACATAGCGCAGCATATTGCGGAAGTGTACGTTGTCATCGGCGGTTCCGTGTATAACAAGAAGATTGCCGTTGAGCTTATTTGCGTTTACCACTGCCGAGCCCAGGTCGTAACCCTCTTTGTTCTCTTTGGGAGTGCGCATAAAGCGCTCGGTGTAAACGGTATCATAGAAACGCCAATCGGTGGGTGCTGCAATGGCTACACCGGCTTTGAACACAGCGTCGTCCTGACTCATTGACATAATAGTGTTATATCCGCCGAAGCTCCAACCCCAAATACCGATATTGTTCTTATCGACGTAGGGTAGTGTGCCCAAGTATTTTGCAGCTTCAACCTGGTCGCGTGGCTCGTAGTAGCCAAGCTTCATATATGTGCATTTGCCAAACTCGGTACCGCGTCCGCCTGTACCGCGTCCGTCGACACACACCATAATAAAGCCCTGCTCACTCATATATGTCTCGAAGCCGGCGCCGGGGTACATTCCGGTGTACCAAGTATCTTTTACCTCCTGTGAGTAGGGGCCGCTATATTGGTACATAACAACAGGGTATTTCTTGTTTGCGTCGAAATTGTGTGGCTTAACCATCCAACCATTAATCTGTACGCCATCGCTTGTGTTAAACGAGAAGAACTCCTTTGAGGGGAGCTGCATGCTCTGCATCTTTGTCTTCAGTTCGTTATTGTCGATGAGGGTTTTTATTACGTTACCTTTGTTGTCGTTTGTGGTAACAACGGGGGGTGTGTTAAGATTGTCGAATGTGTTAATGAAATACTTCATTCCGGTACTGAAGATGGGACTGTTTGTTCCGTCGCCCTTTGTGAGACGGGTCTTGCGACCTTTTTTATCAACCTTATATGCGTTGTTGCGCAGGGGGCTGCCTTCGTTGCTGTTGTAGTAGAACTCATTTTTCTTTTGGTCCCAACCAATGAAGCCTGTTACTTCGTAGTTACCCTGGGTTATGGGGCGCACATAGTCGCCACCTATTGTATAAAGGTAGAGGTGGTTGTATCCGCTGCGTTCGCTATGCAGGATAAGGTGCTTATCGAAGAACTCTATATTTGCGTATGTAGCCTCGTTAAGATAAGTGTCGCTCTGCTCGCGAAGGATACGCTTGCATACTCCCGAGAGGGGGTTGGCTGCAATAATATCCATTGTGTTCTGATGGCGGTTAAGAGTTATCACTGCAAGTGTCTCGGGGTCTTTGGTGAAACGTATGCGTGGGATGTAGCTCTCTTCCTCAATCTCTAATTTCAGTTCGCGTGTGACACGACTTTTTACATCGAATGTGTGTACCGATACCTTTGAGTTGGGCGCACCTGCAACGGGATATTTATAGCTGTAGGGTGCTACATAGGGGTCGTACTCAACTTTGCTTGTCGAGGGAATATACATTGGCATATCGTAGTTCATTACCTCGCTCTCGTCGTAGCGTATGTAGGCAATAACTTTGCTGTCGGCACTCCAATCGTACGAGCAGTTTGTCGAGAACTCCTCCTCATAAACCCAATCAGGGATACCGTTTAGAATCTTACCAAATTCGCCATCTGTCGTAATCTGCGACTCGCTGTTGTTGAACAACAGTTTTACAATAAAAATATTGTTGTTGCGTACGAATGCAATCATTGTACCGTCGGGCGAGAACTTGGGTACCTGCTGTGAGCCATTCTCGGACAAAGATGTTACTTTGTTATTTTTGCGAGAGTAGATATAGTGGTCGGCAGTGTAAGAGCGACGGTAAATGCTCTTTGTGTTTGTCTGAACAAGGATAAGGCTCTCGTCGGGCGAGAACTGATAACCATTGATGTATTTGTTACCGAATCCACGTGCCGTAGCAGCATTAAAAATAGTGTCAACAACCTCGCCACTCTTGAACGAGCATTTGAGAATAAGTTTGCCACCACCGCCCAAACGAGCGAAATGTTCACCATCGGCCATTGGCTCTATTGCCGAATAACGCTGTGCCCAAAAGGCGTTCATAGCACCCGAAAGGGTAAATTTGCCTTCGGCAAGCAGGGGGAGAGCCACAAGTGCCGCAAGCATTAGTGAAAAAATACGTTTCATAGCTTATTTGTGTTTATTGTTTGTTAGTTGCTAATAACTTGCGAATATACTCTTTTTTATCGATATACGGAAATTTAAGGGCTCTTGAGAGCAAAATATATGCCAACTCTTAGTAAACTAAAATATTACATTGGTTAAGAAGCTGTTTAAATTTCTAAAAAAAAATATTCATATAGAAGCTGACGGTTTCGTCGTTTTTTATATTCAAAAATGCCTGTTTGTTTCTTTTTTTCGGTTACATAGCCCGCTATGCGCCCTTAAAATATAAATAAACATCCAATTTTTGCTCTATAAAAAACT
>JAGCKB010000059.1 GCA_017647725.1 Bacteroidaceae bacterium | reverse complement strand
TGCTTCCCGAGGCATTCACCGAGCAGAATGGTATGATGAACAGTACAATGAAGGTGGTACGCGGAAAGGTCGAGAAATTCTACAGCGATAGAATCGACCATCTGTATACTCCCGAGGGTAAGGTAATCCTTAACGAAAAGAATATAGCTTCGCTTAAGTAATAAAAGAATTTACTATAAAGAAAAGCCTGTGCACAGCCTTCAAAGGTTGCACAGGCTTTTTTATATACAGTTTACAAATAACCTGAATATGATAAGCTGTTATACGTAGCTTGTCGAATTGTTAAGTTTTTTAAAATATCAATGATTTTCATATAAGATAGTGCTTAATTCGCGTAAAATAAGTAACTTTATGCCCGTTTTGCGTAAAATATAATCCTAAACATAAAATTTATGAAAAAAATTATTCTTACAGCGGCATTCTCTTTGTTTGCTGCATTTGTAATCTCTTGCGGTAGTGGCAAGAGTGTAGACGGTATTGTAAAAGGCAATAAGTCGAAACTTGATACCCTTTCATACGTATTAGGTATGAATCTGTCACAAGGTATGAGCCGCGACCTCGGTCCTATGAAACTGAATACCGAGCTCTTTAAGAACGCTCTTGAGGCTGCTGCCCTCGGTGAGAAAGCAATTAAAAGCGGTGAGACCGAGATTACAGCCGAGACTGCTCCCAATCAGTTGAGCGAGTTCTTTATGACAAAATATGGTAAGCGTGTACAGCAGATGCGTGCTCAGGAGTTGGCAAAGAGCGACAGCACAGCTACACCCGAGGCACTCGATTTTAACCCCGAGACAATGTTTGCATCGGATGAAGAGCAGAACCTCATTTCATCGGCAATTGGTTTTGCTACAGGTGCCGACCTCATAAAGAGCCAGCTTCCCTTGCAGACCTATTGGTTGCTTATGGGATACGATGAGGCTAACAGCGCCAACGTAAAGGTTACTATTGAGCAGGCCGAGGCATTTATGAACAACTATTTCACAGTGGTTATACCTCAGAACAACAAGAAGGCATCAGAGGAGTGGCTTGCGCAGGTAGAGAAGGAGTCGGGTGTTAAAAAGACCGAGAGCGGATTGCTCTACAAGATTGTTGCCGAAGGCGATATGTCGGCTAAGGCTACATCACCCACCGATACTGTAAAGGTGCACTATAAGGGTACTACAAGAAAAGATCAGGTGTTCGACGCTTCTCGTTTTGTTGATATGCCCGCTGAGCGTCAGGAGATGCTGAAACGTTATCAGCCCGATAGCTATATGAACGATAATCCTATTGAGTTCCCTCTTGACCGTGTAATTAAAGGTTGGACCGAGGGTATGCAGCTTGTAGGTAAGGGTGGCAAGATTATTTTGTGGGTTCCAGCAGAACTTGCATACGGCGAGCGCGGTGCTTCGAACCTTATCGGCCCCAACGATGCTCTTAAGTTTGAGGTTGACCTCATCGACGTTAAGCATGCGAAATAACTGAATAGCAGATAATATTTACAAGTCGAGTGCGTCGGTGATGCACTCGACTTGTTTTTTCGTGTGGTCTGATTTTACTTCCGTTTAGTTTTCTTTGTTAAAAAAGATTAATGATTAAACTCGGAAAACTATTCCGAGTCCAATAGTTGGATATAACAACAAAAACGAATTATTATGAGAAAGAATTTATTTGTATTTGCACTATTGGCGTTTGTATTTTCATTTGCAGTAAATGGACAGGAGCAGAAACGTAAAATTACACCCGAACAGAGAATAGAGTTTAGAGCAAAGAGACTGAGCAAGGAGCTGTTGCTCGATGAAAAGACATCGGCTAAGTTTGTGACTCTTTATAAAGAATATGTAACAGCACTGAAGGCTGCGCATCCTGCCAAGCCTGAGAAGAAGGGTGAACCTACCGATGCACAACGCATCGAGCGCCTGCAAAAGAGATATGAAGCGCAGGCTAAGATTGCTAATGTGAATAAGGAGTATGTTGGTAAGTTCTCAAAGATACTTACAGCGCCTCAGGTCGAGAAGGTTATGAGCGCGAACGGCTGGCAAGGAAAGAACCGTTTTGTAAAGCAGCAGGGCAAGAAATTCAATAGCAAAAATGCTAAAGGTGCTGCTCGTGGCAAACAAAATGTAAAGCGCGATAAAAAATAAAATTCGAACAATTTCTAAGAATATATCATAAAACAAATATGGCGACCGCGCGGTCGCCATATTTGTTTTATGTATGAATAGTTATCTACAGTTTTAGTAGCGATACTATCTTTTCGAGCCACTCTTTGTCGCGCTCGTCGAATGTGGCAAGATGTTCGCTGTCAATGTCTAATACGGCAATAACAGTGCCTCCATCGTCGAAAACGGGTACTACAATCTCGCTGCGCGATAGGCTGCTGCAAGCTATGTGACCGGGGAATTTATCTACGTCGGGGACAACCTGTGTACAGTGCTCCTTCCACGCCGTACCGCAGACGCCGCGTCCGTATGCTATGCGCGAGCAGGCAAGCGGTCCCTGAAAGGGGCCTAAAATAAGTTGCTCGCCAACAACGCGATAGAACCCTGTCCACCAAAAGTGGAATGTCTCTTGAATCATTGCAGCAATGTTTGCCATATTGGCTATGCTGTCACTTTCGGCAGCTGTGAGCGACTCAATCTGCTTGTATAGCAGACTGTATTTATCCTCTTTACTGCCATCTGGTATTATTAACTCTTCGGCCATAGTATGCTTAATTAAAATCGGACATATCAACCAGCTTATTCATAATGGCATATACGGTGAGTCCGGGGATACTGTTAATGCCTAACTTGCGCGATATATTGCGGCGGTGCGATATGACGGTGTATACCGAGAGGTTAAACTCGTCGGCAATCTCCTTGTTGGTCTTTCCTTTTGCCACAGCCACAAGAATATCACGTTCGCGCGACGATAGCTCGTTATACTCGTTTTTAGGGTTCTGTTGTGCCTCTTCTATTGCGCTGTGCAACTTTTGTATTATACGTGTCGAGGGGTCATATATGTTTATACATCCGTCGTATTGTCTTATCACTCTCTCTTCGATGCTGTTGCTTGTGAGTGCCACAAAGCAGATGCTCTCGCCGCCTGCACAGAAATAGGAACGTATGTCGAAGCGCTCGTTGTAGTTTATTACCGTAGGGTTTATGACAATAATATCGCACTTCATCTGTGTTGCGTTGTAGAATCCCGGGTCGGGGAGTGTGTTTACAATCTCGAACTCGTGGTTTTTGTCTACAATCTGCTTGAATCCTGCGGATATAATCTCCGAGGGTTCGATAAGCACTATTGTATGTCTCTTTTGTCTACTCATTGCCTTTCTCCAATTTTTCTACAAGTGAAACAAGCAGTCTGTTCTCTATCAGCGAGTGTTTTTGAAGGTCGCTCTCGGTAATGTATATCTCCTTAAGTATATCGAAGTGCAGTGGCGAGCACGACTCTTCGGGCAGATATTTTATGATGATGTTTCTAAGGTCGTTAAGTTTCTCGCCTATGTAGCTGTGGCTCTTTTCGAATTTTGAAATATTGTATTTGCTGTCTTTGGGCTGTGTGCCTGCCAATAACGACTCGATATATGGGAATACAATGCTTTCCTCATATTTAAAATGGTTGCGCACTTCGCAGTCGTAGTCGTCATAGAACTTGTCAATAAGGTGGCGGCTCACATCGTCGAGTGTGTTCACGAGTGAGTGAACCTTGTCGTGTATCGAGGGGAAACACACCTGTTTGTAGTATTTGTGTGATGCTTGCAGATAGTTGGTAACGTGTATTATGTCTTCTTTGGTGAGAATGTCGGTCTGCGGCTCATAGTCGCGGAACGAGTAGATATTGCATATCATAAGAAACAGCTCGGTCGATAGGTTGTATCGTCGGCAAATATCCTCTACCGTAGCCTCGCCGAATCCTAATTTTATGTCGAGGCGCTGTAGTAGCGATAGAAGCTCGTTGTTATCGGCGATTAGTTGGGCGAGCTTCATTCTCTTTGTGTATATTGTTTTATTCATAACTCTTTTTATAGTTTGTAAGTTGTTTAGATGTAATCTGTTTATAATTATTTAAAATAGTCCTCCTATCTGATAGACAATGAATGCCAGCAGCCAAGCCACAGCTGTATTGTATACCACAGAGAAGAGTGCCCAACGTCGGCTGCGTGTCTCGTCGGCAATAGCGGCAACGGTGGCTATGCAGGGGAAGAAGAGCAGGATGAAGACAAGAAACGATGCTGCCGAACGTGGTGTAAAATCGCCCGACGTGCTAAGCGTCTCTTGCAGACTCTCTTCGTTGTCGCTGCTATACAGCACTCCTAATGTGCTGACAACAAGCTCCTTTGCAGGGATGCTTGTGATAATTCCTATTGTGGCGCGC